>JAEUVL010000001.1 GCA_016786965.1 Chitinophagaceae bacterium | reverse complement strand
TCATCAATCAGTTTTTTTGCCTCTACTGCATTAGTGCCCTGTAGCCGTACAATGATCGGTATATTGATATTGCCCAGATTTTTATATGCATCAATAACGCCCTGTGCCACCCTGTCGCAACGTACGATACCACCAAAAATGTTGATAAGGATCGCTTTTACAGCCGGATCTTTAAGGATGATCTTGAAACCAGCTTCCACGGTTTGTGCATTTGCCGTACCACCTACATCAAGGAAATTGGCAGGCTCGCCGCCACTCAGTTTGATCATGTCCATGGTTGCCATTGCAAGACCGGCCCCATTTACCATACAGCCTACATTGCCATCCAGTTTCACAAAATTTAAGTTATGCTTACCGGCTTCCACTTCTGTAGGATCTTCTTCCGTTACATCTCTCAAAGACGCAAGGTCAGCATGACGCATCAGTGAATTTTCATCCAACCCCATCTTACAGTCCACCGCTATTATTTTATCATCTGATGCTTTGAAGAGCGGATTGATCTCCAGCATGGAGCAATCCAGTCCAACATAGGCATTGTACAAGTTGGTAACAAACTTTGTACAGTTCTTAAATGCTTCACCACTCAGGCCCAGGTTAAAAGCGATCTTTCTTGCCTGGAAGCCCTGCAACCCTCCGGAAGGATGTACCCATTCTTTGAATATTTTTTCCGGGGTATCATGAGCCACATCTTCAATGTTCATACCTCCTTCGGTACTGTACATGATCACATTCTGCCCCCTGGTGCGGTCCAGAAGAATGGAGAGATAAAATTCTTTTCTTTCGCTGGGACCATCATAATACATATCGGCCGCCACATATATCTTATTTACTACTTTACCAGCAGGGCCTGTTTGAATGGTTACTAATGTTCCACCCAGTATCCTGGTGGCAAAGTCCTGAATATCTTCCAGCGATTTAGCCACTTTTACACCATTGATGCCATTCTCTTTGATGGTTCCTTTACCTCTTCCTCCGGCATGTATCTGTGCTTTTACCACGGCAAATTTGCTCCCGGTTTGTGTTTTGATCTGACGGTATGCTTCTTCTGCCTCCTGTACGGTGGTGCAGGCAAACCCTTCCTGCACAGGAACATTGTATTTTTTCAATAACTCTTTGGCCTGGTATTCATGAAGATTCATTAGTAAAAAATTTGCTGCGAAGATAAAGGATAGTGTGGAAGTGCAAAGGGGGAAATGCAGGTTTTACACACTTGATTATAGGTTCAGCCGCCTGTTTTTTAATTTATCTTACATTTGCTTTTTCCTGAATGTGAAATCAAAGTATAGCCCTATGAGGAAAATGATTGTCTTCTTATCTTTCTTTTTGCTTTCTGTTATTTCTTTTGGTCAGTTGGTTGTTGGAGCCGACAGTATTTCGCACCGCACGGGCCGGCCTAATGCAGAGCCTCCCGGTTATTACGATGCTGCTGCCGGGTTGAATTGTGCAGCACTTAAGACAGCCCTGCGGGATATCATTACCACAGGAATGACACCACAAACATATGGCGCCCTGTGGACGCAGTATCTCATTTCTGATATTAAGCCCAGAGAAGTGGGCCCTGGCAGCTCTGCTAATGTGATTTGGGATATATACAGCGATAACCCTTCTGGCCCTGACCCGTATAATTTCACACCTGGTCCTGTGGCCAGCGGTGGACAACAGGATAATGGAACGGCAGTTTCCGGCGAAGGACAACTCTATAACCGGGAACATAGCGTGCCGCAAAGCTGGTTTGGAGCCAGTGCAAGCCCGTCATCTATCGGACCTGAAAGTGATTACTTCCATATTTTTCCTACAGATAAAGAGGTAAATGCAAACCGCGGAAATTTTATTTATGGTTCGGTGGGAACTCCTTCGATTACCAGTCTTAATGGCGGAAAATTGGGTCCTAATAACTGGCCCGGACTTAGCGGAACTGCCTTTGAGCCTATTAATGAATATAAGGGTGACCTGGCAAGGGCTTTCCTCTATTTCGTAACCCGCTACCAAAGTAATATGGCGGGTTGGCAGACTTTAAATCCAGAAGGAAATAAAGCATTTGATGGGACTACATGGCCCTCAGTAGAACTTCCCTATCTGCAACTGATGCTGCAGTGGCATAATACCGATGTCGTTAGCCAGAAAGAAATGGACAGGAACGATGCCGGTTATGTTTTCCAGGGAAACCGCAACCCATATATCGATCATCCTGAGTTTGTCGGACAGGTTTGGTCTCCATCTTGCGGATTGTTATTGCCAGCAGATATCACCTTCTTCACTGCTACTTACCAGCAGCATAATGTTCTACTTCATTGGAATATAGACCGTGCCGATGGCTTACAGGGATTTGATGTAGAAAGAAGCCTGGATGGGGGACGTAGCTTTCAACTGGCGGGCACTGTTAACTGGTTAAACGGTGTAAACGATTACTCCTTTAAGGACAATGTATCCGGCTTTGAAGGAATGGTGCTATATCGCCTGCGGGTTACCGATATTAATTTAGTTTACAAATACAGCAGAACTGTTTCTGTACTATTACCATCAAGGGCTAATTTATTTGTGGTGTATCCGAATCCGTCATCGGGCAAAGTGAAGATCTCATTTCGTGTGACCAATACGACCTACTGGCAGGTAATGCTAACTGATCTGTCAGGAAGGATAGTGCAATCGGCGAATTGGCAACCCGGCCAGTCTATATATAACCTGCCGGTTGAACACCTGTCAAATGGAGTGTATGTTTTGCAATTGAAAAGTGCCGGTGAAAGTAAAAGGATAAGTATTGTGATACAGCAGTAAGATGGTTTGTCATTAAAGAGCATGCCGGTCTGTCACACATTTTCTATCTTTCAGTATGCGATACTATCTTATTCTTTTTTGTTTACTGCTTTTGTTTGGCTGCAGTAATAATTTCTTCGTGCCTGCAGCCAATAAGAGGGAAGGCGTAAGTGGCAGCGAATTTTATTCACTGGCTGCCGGTATGGGCTGGCAACAAAGAGATTCTTTTGCAGTAAAAGAAATACTGAATGGCAACATGCCGGGTTTTTTGAGATCATTTGTACCCATTGATGTCTTTATAAGAGATTCCGTAACTGGAAAAAAAATCAACGCCACTTACTATGCAGCGCCGGATTACCTCAGTATCGGCAATAATAAGAACTGGGCCCGGATAAATATTACTCCTATGGCAGCCCAGCAGGTCGCAGATAGCTTTCACTGTTTTTTACCAACCAGGAAAATGGTGGATGATATTTACCAGGCGGCCACCATAAAATTAGATCCGGTGCCGATGTATGCCTTTCGTGACAGCACCCCGACGATGTGGCAGCATCATTTGATTATAGAAGGTCAACGAAAAGAGAGGCAAGGACTTGTTGGCGGGATAAAAAAAGATGTGGTCATCAGCGGGGCCATCAGCCGGGACAAACGGGCAAACAGGGTGGCCATTTACGGTTGGCATAAGCCCGGTGGCAAACCCATTCAGCCCTTATATACGGGTCATGTAAACTGGTATGTGGATTATAGCCAGGGCATACGGCTTGTATACAGGAAAATAAAAGTGAATGGAAATTGGATGGACTATACCGATGTATTAAAGGACGCTTTTTTGCAAAAGCTATTATGTGACGAACCCGACTGTGATTTTTATCGTTATGCTTATTAACAGAACGCAAACCCCGGCATTATTTTAATTAACAGTTTTAATACCGGGGTTATACCTTTGCAGCCTTATTTTGCAACCTGATCAATTAATAATCAAATAGGAACCGACCTGGGAAAGAGACATACATATCTGGTGCTTCTTGTCACCTTTTTATTGCCAGTGCTTGTAGTAGCACAGGACCCGGTGATGAACAGGGTTACCAACCGATTAAAGCAGTTTTCCGGTTCCGGCGGTTCCTCCGGGGGGACTGACAGTCTGCGGCACCGCGATGGTAATGAAGATTCGGTGACGATCACTTTTCGTTACCTGGACTCAACCCGTAATTACACACTCGATTCTTCGGTCAGCGATTTTACCCGACGCTTCCCTATTCCGGCCCATCACATATACCTGGGCAATAATGGTAATGCTTCAAAATCGGTATTGTTTTCCCCTGAGTTTGCTTCCGGCTTTGATCCGGGGTTTCATGCCTTTGACATATATAAATGGAAACTCAGTAAAGTAAGATTCTTTAATACCACCCGGCCTTATTCAGAGATCAATTATATGCTCGGCAGCAGGGTGGAGCAGATGATAGAACTGTTGCATACACAGAACGTGAAGCCCAACTGGAACATGTCATTCAATTACCGACTGATCAATGGCCCGGGTTTTTTCAAAAGTCAGAAAACAAATCATAATAATTACCTTTTCACTTCAAAATACCAATCACGGAACCTCCGCTACAATAATTACTTTGTTTTATTAGGTAATAAAATGCAGTCTGCCGAAAATGGCGGCATTATAGATACGGCCCAAGTGAAGATACTGGACAACCCTGTTTATAAAGACAGGTTCAATATTCCCACATATATCGGTGGTGATGAAGCATTCTCGTCTAATTTTTTCAGCACAAAGATCTCCACGGGAAATAGTTACAATGAGTTTTCAGCGGTGCTTCGCCAACAATATGACCTCGGCAAAAAGGATTCTGTAGTGACAGATTCTACTGTTATCCCTTTGTTTTATCCCCGGCTTCGGTTTGAGCACACACTCCATTATGAAAAAAACAAGTATGAATTCCGAGATAATGTCGGTGATTCGGCGTATTATAAAACTTACTACGATACAACCCTGAACAGGCCAATTGATACACTGGTTTTCCGGGAGGAATGGAAAATACTTACCAATGATTTTTCTATTTACCAGTTCCCTGATGCGAAGAATTTACAGCAGTTCATTAAGCTGGGACTGATGCTTCAGAATATCTCCGGCCAATTATCGTCCGGGAAAGTGAGTTTTTTTAATACCGCAGGTCATGCGGAGTACCGCAATAAGACCCGCAACCAGCAGTGGGATATAGAAGCGAATGGAAAATTATATTTTACCGGTTTTAATGCGGGTGATTTTGAAGCACATATAAGCCTGCAAAAATCATTGGGTAAAAAGATCGGGTTCCTTCAATTAGCGTTTGAAAATACAAACAGGACGCCGTCATTTATTTTTGATAGCCGAAGCAGTTTTTATCTTCAAAAGACAGCCGTAGATTTTAAAAAGGAGAATAACACACACCTGCTAGTTGCGTATTCTTTGCCTTCTTTCCGTTTCCGGCTTACCGGACATTATTACCTGGCTACGAATTACACTTATCTGACTGAGTATTATCAGTTGAGGCAGGAAACCTCTTTGTTCAATGTTCTGCAGATCGGTCTTGAAAAGACCATTAAGATCGGTAAGAGATGGAACTGGCATGCGGAAGTATATTTTCAGCAGCGGGTGGGAGAAGCAGAAGTAAACCTTCCGGCCATTTATACCCGTAACCGCTTTGCCTATGAGGGCAACTTAGGGTTTAAGAATCTAAATATTGCCATGGGGGCTGAAGTTAAATACCGGTCGGCTTATAAAGCAGACGGTTATTCACCGGTGCTGGGCCGCTTTTTTTACCAGGATAGTATTACCATCAGGAACCCGCTGCCGGATATCTCTGCCTATGTTCATTTCCGCATTCGCCCCTTCAAGGCATTTGTACGGTTAGAAAACCTTAATACCGCCAGGGGCCTGGACGGTTTTGGCTTTACCGGTAATAACCTTATTGCCCCGGGCTATGCATTGCCCGGAATGCAGTTTAGACTGGGGATATGGTGGGGTTTTGTTAATTAATGCTCAAAAGCCTCTTCTGAGCATTATCAGCTTTGACAGTCTGCTAAATATATTACCTTTACAAAGCCAATGAAGAAGGTAATAGCTTCCATATCATTCATTTGTTATTTCGTTGTCACCACAGGTTTTGTGCTTAGCTCGCATTACTGTATGAACAAACTTGCCTCCGTTCATCTGTTTGAAACTACGCCAGATAAATGTGGTATATGCGGAATGGATACGCATGAATCAAATGGCTGCTGCCGGGATGAAGTAACAGTGGTAAAAATGGCGGTAGATCAGACAAAAATACCCGTTACGGTTTTCAATCTCCCTACTGTTGAACCGATTGCTATTACCCCATCTCTTTTTATTGCTTCTGCTTTTTATAATTTTAATCAACAAAGGCATTTTCATAATCACTCCCCGCCTTTGTTATCTGCACAGGATACCTATTTGCAGATTAATGTTTTCCGAATTTGATGCCAGTTACTTTTTATACAATAACAGACAAAGAATTTCTGTTACATGTATAAGCAGGTAAACGTAGGGTTATCAAATTTTAAATTCAAATAATAAATATCATGAAATCATTAAAAATATTTTCATTTGCCATTGTCTGTATGGCATTAACAGTTACTGTTTCAGCACAAACAAAAACAGAGAGTTTTAAAGTGTCCGGCAACTGTGGAATGTGTAAAACAAAAATTGAGAAAGCGGCAAAAGACGCTGGTGCAAAAGATGCAACCTGGAATGCTGATACAAAGACACTTACAGTTACTTACAAATCAAGTACAACAAATACAGCTAAGATCCAGGAGAAAATTGCTGCCGTAGGCTATGACAATGAAGGAGCGAAAGCCACGGAAGAAGCGTATAAAAAACTTCATGGATGCTGCCAGTATGATAGAGGAGCAACAGATGCCAAAGCTGATGGTGCAAAAGCCTCCTGCTGCAGTGGTGAAACCGCCTGTAAAGGACATCACGGAGAAGGTCATGATGCAAAAGCAGATTGTTGCAAAGATGGTAAATGCACAATGGAAGGCCACAGCGGAAAAGACTGTTGTAAGAAAGACGGAGCAAAGATGGATTGCTGTAAAGATGGTAAGTGCACAATGGAAGGCCACAGCGGAAAAGACTGTTGTAAAAAAGATGGAGCAAAGATGGATTGCTGCAAAGATGGTAAATGCTCCAAAGAAGGACATACCGGTGGTGATTGCTGTAAAAAGTCCTGAGAAATCATAGTAAATTATTAGTGCAATGAAAAAGTACCTTTTGATCATGATAATGGCCCTGTTGGCAATGCAGGCAAACTCCCAGTTCACAAAGGCCACTTTACAGGCAACAGGCCTTACATGTGCCATGTGCAGTAATGCTATCAATAAGGCTTTGATGAAAGTACCATTTGTAGAATCAGTGAAATCAGATATTAAAAACTCTGCCTTCGCTATAGTTTTTAAGGAAGGGATGGAACAGAATATTGATGCACTGAAAAATGCGGTGGAAGATGCTGGTTTTGCAGTTGGCAGTCTTAAACTGACCGGTACGTTTACGGATCTGAAAATAGCTGCCGATGAGCATATAAAAATCGGAAACTCCTATTTTCATTTTATGAGTGTCAGCAGTCAAACACTGAACGGAGAAAGTACTTTTTCAGTCCTTGATAAGAATTTTATTACGGCTAAACAATTCAAAAAGATTGCATCCGGTAATAAAATGGCTTGTGTGGAGTCCGGTACCGCCGGTGATTGTTGTGCAAAGGATGGCATTACTCCGGGCACAAGGATATATCATGTAACAATTTAGAAAACATAGCTACTCTCACACATAAGTGTGGGAGTAGCTTTTTTACAATCATTATGAATAAACAGCGGTATAGTATTTTACTTCTTTTTTGTTTTCTTTTTCAATTAGCTGCAAAAGCGCAGCCACGGCAGGGGCAATTAGCCGCGGAAGTGGCATTGCCTTCCGTAAGTGGAGATACGATCCGCCTTTCGTCGTTGAAAGGGAAAGTGGTATTGCTTGATTTTTGGGCCTCATGGTGCGGACCTTGCCGGGTTTCCAATAAGAACCTGGTTAAGTTATATGCAAAATATAAAGCAAGCGGGTTTGAGATACTTGGTGTTTCATTAGATGACGAAGCTACAAAATGGAAGACTGCCATCAGGCAGGATAAGATAACCTGGCTGCAGGTAAATGATGCCGGAGGGTGGGATGCACGTATTGCACAGGCATGGGGTATCAATGCTATTCCTACTTCCTACCTCATAGATAAAGATGGGAAACTGCTGGCCATGGACCTGGAAGGAAAAGAACTTGAGAAAGCACTGAAATACCTGCTGGATAAATAGCTCAGTATTTTATGAGAAGTATATGTTTAGTATCCCTGTTCCTGGTTTTACTGCAGAGAACAGCGGCACAGGAGTTATATGTGTATGCTGAACCAGCCTCCAATATTCCTGCCAGGGCATTGAGTGTGAAATTGACAGAGCATTTTGTTGTAAGCGATAATATCTATCAACGATTCTCTAACCGTTTGATGCCACAGGTAATGTATGGGATAAATAAAAAGTTGATGATAGGAACATCTGTCACCTTTTCCAATATGCATACTACCGACTACAAGTATGAGTCAGCACGACTATACGCCAAATACCGATTTTTGTCGAATGATGGTCTGCATAAGCATTTCCGTATGGCATTCTTTGCTGACGCTTCGACAACTCAGGCACCGTTTCATTATGATGAGATAACGCTTATGGGGGATAAGAGTGGTATTGAGGCGGGAGTCATTGCCACCCAGTTATGGCATAAATTAGCTTTATCAACGACAATTAGTCACTCGCAGGTATTGGACCAGTCCAGGAAGAACAAGGGGGTTATTTATATTCCCACCCGGGCCTACCAGGCAATGAATTACTCTCTTTCGGCTGGGTACCTGTTGTTCCCCAGGGAATACAAGGATTATAAACAAGTGAACCTGAACCTCTACCTCGAAGTGATGGCGCAGCAAACGCTGGACAAGAAAGCAAATTACCTGGACTTAGCACCGGCTTTTCAACTCATTTTCAACAGTAATACCAAACTTAATATTGGGTATCGGTTCCAGGCGGCCGGTAACATGCAACGGATGTCATCCAATAGCTGGCAGGTAAGCCTAGAGCGAACATTTTTAAACGCATTTTCCCGCAATAAATAAGGGTCAGTAAGTATAACTATTCAGCGGAAACCATTAGGGGCTGCTTTTCTTTTGTCAAAACAAAGAATATTGTTATATTTGACTAAACATATTTTTAGACAAGGCTAAAATTATGTTTATAGCCCTTTAAAATGAAACCATATTTACTTGCTTTTTTGTTCCTGTTTGCCGGCATTACCGTAGCCGCCCAGCGTACCATACACGGAGAAGTAGTGGATGGCAAAACAGGTGAACCCATTGCCGGTGCCACAGTAGCAGCAGCGGATTCGTCTGTTGCTGTGTTTTGTGATGTAAAGGGAAAATTCAAGATCAGTATAACAAGTTCTGCATCATTAGTAATAACGGCAACCGGATTCGAAACGAAATCGGTATTACCCGGAAATAAAGAACACCTGATCATTTTACTGACTTCCCTGCAAAAAGAGCTCGATGCTGTAGTGGTAAGTGGTACTATGCGATCAGTCAGAAAAACGGACAGCCCGGTACCTGTTGAAGTGTACACCCCGCAGTTCCTGAAGAAGAATCCTTCGCCGAGTATTTTTGAAGCTTTGCAAAATGTAAATGGCGTTCGTCCCCAGTTGAATTGCAGTGTTTGTAATACTGGCGATATCCATATCAACGGGTTGGAAGGTCCTTATACAATGATCACTATTGATGGTATGCCTATCGTGAGCAGTTTGGCTTCCGTGTATGGATTATTTGGTATTCCCACACAACTGATTGAAAGGGTGGAAATAGTAAAAGGCCCTGCATCGGGGTTGTATGGGTCAGAGGCGATTGGAGGATTGATCAATATTATCACACGGTCGCCTGATAAAGCCCCGCTTCTTACGGCTAATTTTATGACGACAAGCTGGCGGGAACATAACCTGGATATCGGAACAAAATTCAAAATAGGTTCAAAAGCTTCTTCTCTACTGGGTATTAATTATTTCAATTACCAACACCCTCTTGATAGGAATAATGACTATTTCACCGATGTTGCACTACAACACCGCATCTCTGTTTTTAATAAGCTGAGTTTTGCCAGGAAAAATAACAGGGTGGCTACTGTGGCCGGACGTTATTTTTATGAGAACCGGTGGGGTGGTGATATGCGGTACAGTAAAAGGTTTCGTGGAACTGATAGTATTTATGGAGAGAGTATTTATACCAGCCGTTGGGAATTGATTGGTAACTACCAATTACCTGTTAAAGAAAGGATGATGTTCTCCTTCTCAGCCACCGGCCACCAGCAGGATTCTTATTATGGTACCGTTCCTTATCTCGGTAAGCAGCGAATTGCTTTTGGCCAGTTGACATGGGACAAGCAGGCGGGCACTTCTCATAACCTGCTGTTGGGTTCGGCTGTGCGGTATAATTTCTATGATGATAATTCTACCGCCACCACAGATACCCTTAACGGTAATAATAATCCTGATAAAACAATTATTCCCGGTTTGTTCTTGCAGGATGAATGGAAAACTGGGGCCAAGCACACATTGCTACTCGGACTTCGTTATGATCATCACCCCATTCATAAAAGTATCTTTACACCCAGGATTGCCTGGAAATGGTCGATGAAAGACAAGCAAATCCTTCGGTTGAATGCTGGAACAGGTTTCAGGGTAGTAAGTTTATTTACTGAAGAGCATGCTGCATTGACAGGGGCGAGGGCTGTAGAACTAAAAGAATCATTAAACCCTGAGCGGAGCGTCAATGTAAACCTGAACTACTCCAGGTCTTATCATTGGAAAACAGTATCATTTAATATGGACGTGTCAGCCTGGTACTCTTATTTCAGCAACCAGATCATTGCAGACTACGATACTGATCCCGACAAGATCATTTATAAAAACCTGGATGGCTATGCTCTTTCCAAAGGGGCAACGCTAAATCTTGAATTAAACGTGGGACACCGGTTCAAAAGTTTGGCTGGTATTACTATCCAGGATGTAGCTAAAGTGGAAAAAGTGCAGGGCCAAAAACTAAAAGTACAACCGGTGCTGACAGAACGCTGGAGTGGTACCTGGGCCATCACCTATGTGTTTCCTGCAGCTGGTTTTACGATTGATTATACAGGGAATATCTATGGTCCTATGCGGTTGCCTTTATTATCGGCTACAGATCCCAGGCCGGGTCAGTCGCCAGTGTGGAGTATTCAGAATATTCAATTCTCTAAATTGCTGAACAAGAAAGCGGAATTATTTGGGGGTATAAAAAATTTACTTAACTGGACACCTGCAAAGAATACCCCATTTATCATTGCCCGTTCTCATGATCCTTTTGATAAAAAAGTGGAGTATGATGGGGCTGGAAACATTAAAGCAACTGCTGAGAACCCCTATGCACTAAGCTTCGATCCTTCCTATGTTTATGCACCCAACCAGGGCATCCGGTTTTTTGGAGGCATCCGCTTTACGCTAAAGAAATAAGAAATTATTTACCTCTCCTTCTGCCCAATAGTAGCTTTAGTACCCGCTGATTGGAATTATCTGTAAGGCCGAAAAGAAAACCCCCGTTAATTTCCCATTTGGGATGCACATAGAGATCTATCATCGGACCGACCAGGTGCTCCTGTAAATTGCCGGGCAATATTTCTTTGAAAGAGCCGAGTCCGCCATAGTATTCTATGCCTAATCCAACTTTCTTGTTGATCGTATACACGGTTTTAAATTGTGGTGCTATTCCCACTCCCTTGCTCTCACCTGTCAATACAAAATCAATATTGGGGTTAAAAGCAAAATACCAATTATTAATAGTCTTGTCAATGATCGGTCTCAGTTCACCCTGCCAGAAAAAGTTGGTGGTATCATCCGGTCGAAAGAAACCAAACTCCAGTGAGAGGCTGGCCCCCACTTTCCACTTCCATTTCTCAGGTACAGTAACCCTTGGGCGCACCTGGTTTCCAAGATACTGGAACCTGCCTCCCGGTGATACGGCTGTGAACGTATAGAACCCGATCTCGAAATTTTTAGCGAAGCCATGCGTTATCTCGATTGTTTCATTGGTCCATCTTGATGACTTAGGGTCTGCCTGCAATTTTGTTCCTTTAAATGTATAGTTTGAATGCAGTTCAAAGATTGTCCAGTTATGCTGAATAGTGGGAGATGCATACACCTGGATCTCATTATCTGCCTGACCATAGAATATGCGGGAAGTAAAAAGCAGCAGTCCTGTTAGTATAAATATTCTCATACGCAGCATTATATAACGAAGGTAAAATATCCATTCAGTAATCA
>JAEUVL010000978.1 GCA_016786965.1 Chitinophagaceae bacterium | reverse complement strand
AACCTGGTGGCTTCTTTCTTCAATGGCCTCCGGTCGAATTTAAAAGCCACGGGTGATGTGAAACGATGCAGTTCGGTTATTTATGTGATAGGCAAATGATCATTCGCTGAATTGCACTTCGTACAATTCTGGCCATAATTTACCGGTGATATAGGTTTTCTTAGTAGCAGTATCATAGGCGATGCCATTGGGAACTTCCGCATTAGGGTCAATTCTTTTTACCCGTTCCCATATTTGGGTCACATCTGCTTTGGCAACTACAAGACCGGTAGAAGGGTCGATTTTAAAAATATAAGGGTAAGTGTATTGATTGGCATAGACAAAACCATTGATGAATTCCAGTTCATTCAGGTTGAAGCTGGGGCTGTTGCCTTCCATTACGGTTTGTGTTTTTAATAATTTAAAGGTGGATGGTTCATAGTAATACAGATCACTGCCGCCGGTACTTACGATCAGGTTCTTACCATCATTGGTCAGGCCCCATCCTTCGGTGGTCAGTGGATACTCTTTGACCTTTTTGAAATCCTTCAGTGTATAGACAAAAACTGTTTTTTCTTTCCAGGTAAGCTGGTACACCGTATCATTTAAAATGGTGATACCTTCTCCAAAGTATTTTTTATCAAGAGCAATTTCTCTGTCTGCTTTTCCTGTTGCCAGGTTTACCTTTTTCAATTTGGAAAACCCATAGTTGCCGGTGCCTTCATACATTTCTCCTTTATATATTTCTAACCCCTGCGTATAGGAGGAAGTATCGTGCGGGTATGTGGCTATTATGGAATAGCTCATACTTTTTGGTGCATTGGCATCAGGTTTATCAGGATCGGGTTTCGGATCATTGTTATTGCAAGAGACAATTGCTGCCACCACTGCAAAGAGTAAGAATTTCTTCATTATTAATTAAGTATTTCGTTGATACAAAAATAAGTTCCCGGCGGCTTTGTCATTGTTAAAGCTTTTCCAGTTATGGTCCGGTATCGGAAAAATACGATACAAAAACTTCTTGGACAATTGGTTAAATGAATTATATTTGAGACACAAAGAACATTGTTGATAGAATTCCACCCTTTCGAAATCATATCCCTGAGACGCCCCTTTTTATTTTCCTAATTATCCTTTCTTATTTCCAATTTCTCATGATGAGCTCATGGCCATTTTGACATAGCCATGCCTTAACTAACCATGTACACCAGGAAACTATGAAGGGAGGATTAATTTTATTAGCGCTGGCATTTACTGTTCAGTTATTTTCACAGGAGCCCTGCAACAGCTTTTCTTATCAGCAGGCAGAACTGGCGAAAGACCCTGTTCTTTCCGCACGGATACGATCGGTGGAGAATTTTATTCAGCAACAATCTGCAAGCAGAGTTACCTCCAGGCTGGACGGGGTGGTAATAAAAATACCTGTGGTCGTCCATATCTTGTATCATAGTCCCCAGGAAAAAATAACGGATGCGCAGGTCGTAAGCCAGATAGCCGCATTGAACAAATATTTTCGCAGAAGAAATACTGACACTGCTTCGGCACCAACTCATTTCCGGGCACTTGCCGCTGATTGTGAGATAGAATTTCATCTGGCCACCTCAGACCCCCGGAGAAGATCCACTTCCGGTATTACACGCAAATACACCCCGGTGACCAAATGGGGAGCTGATGATAAAATGAAGTTTGCAGCCGAAATGGGTGCCGATGCCTGGGACACGAAAAGCTACCTGAACATCTGGGTATGTAACCTGGACAAGTTTGCCGGGTATGCCACGCTGCCGGGTACGGATGAAAAGAAAGACGGCCTGGTAATCAACTATACGGCTTTTGGTACTAACAACGGAAGTTCTGTTTTTTCATTGGGTAAAACGGCGGTGCATGAAGCAGGTCATTGGCTGAACCTGCGGCATCTCTGGGGAGATGAGTACTGTGGGGATGACGGCGTAAACGATACGCCCAAACAGGCCAGTTACACGTCGGGCTGCCCTTCTGTGGTACGCATTACCTGTGGTAATGGACCGCACGGGGACATGTATATGAACTATATGGACTTTACCAATGAATCATGTACCAATATGTTTACAGAGGGCCAAAAGGCCCGCATGAGGGCCTTGTTTGAAAATGGGGGGCCGCGGCAGTCCCTGTTAAGTTCAAAAGGACTCGACCTGCCATTATTCTCGAGTATCCCATTGCCGGAGGAACCTGACCCGAAATGGCTGAGGCCCAATTTGTATCCTAACCCGGCCTCCACAGAGCTGATGCTGGATCTTTCGTATGATATACGGTGGATCGGTAAAACTATTTTTGTGACCAATATGCAAGGACAACTTGTTATGAATGTGTCAATTAGCTCAAAAAATCAGCGCATTGATGTAAGCAGGCTGCAAGCGGGTGTATATTTTATTGCAGCGAAAAAGGATGACGGAGAGTCTATGAAATTGAAATTTGTGAAGTTATAAGTCGCAACCAAATTTATACTAACGGCAAGCAAGGCCCTCCAGTTATCGGGGGGCTTTTATTTGTTTTCACCGGTATTAATTTTCTAAATTTATATTTCAAATTTTTTCTATGAAAGTGGTTTGTTCACTCTTGCTTATTCTGTCTGTTTACACAACAAATGCTCAGGGCATTTATCAGCTCTACGGACAAACGCCTTATGGCGGAGCTGAGAATGGGGGAATCATATTCACTACCAATAGCTCTGGTGGAAACTTTCAAACTCGTTATGATTTCAGGATTGGCCCTAATGCTGGAGCTGAACCGTGGTATACCAAGCTGGCAGAATATAATGGCAAATTTTATGGAATGACACTCAAAGGTGGCCTCAGTGATAAAGGTGTCATCTTCGAGTTTGATCCTGTAACTAATATCTATACTAAGAAGATAGATTTCAACATCACAAACGGTGCTTCCCCCTACGGCAGCCTGGTACTTTCCGGCACTACGTTTTATGGCATGACCTCCGCCGGCGGCACAGCAGGCAAAGGCGTGCTGTTTGAATGGGACCCCGCAACCAATGTGTACACGGTAAAATATAATTTCAATTTAAACGGTGATTCACCTCATGGAAATGTAACGGTGGTGGGAGGTATGCTATATGGTATGACAAGGTATGGAGGCAGCAGCGGTCGGGGTGTTATTTTTCAATTCGATCCTTCCACAGATACTTATACAAAGAAATTTGATTTTTCTGCTACCGCTGGTTCATATCCACAAGGATCGCTTACATACAGTGGCGGAATATTTTATGGTGTTACGGTCATGGGTGGTATTAATGAACTGGGTGTAATCTTTCAATGGGATCCCAATACAAATACGTACACCAAGAGAATTGATTTTACCACCAGTTCAAACGGTAATTATCCCATTGGGAGTATGACCGAGTATGCCGGCAAGTTCTACGGTATGACTTTTGACGGCAGTCTTGGTGGTGGTGTCATTTACGAATGGGATCCTGTGAGCAATGCCTATACAAAAAAAATTGATCTTACCCCGGCAACGGGTTATAAGCCGAGCGGGGAACTTTTAATGCACAATAATAAGTTTTATGGCCTGACTCTTACAAACAACACTACAGGGGGGAGTATCATTGAATGGGACCCTGCAACGAATATTTTGATAAAGAAGATTGACCTGAACCAAGTGAGAGGAAGTTCAGCATCAGGCACCCTGCTGCTGAGCGGCACAAAAATGTTTGGACTCACAAA
>JAEUVL010000948.1 GCA_016786965.1 Chitinophagaceae bacterium | reverse complement strand
GCTTACCAGGGAACTGTAGTGGCTGCACCTGCCACTGATACTACTTTTAAAGGAAAGAAACTGATCATGCATGTTCGTAGTTGTGATTCCGGTCTTATTCGTATTCCTTTTTTTGCAGGGGAAAACAGATCGAGGACCTGGGTATTTTCCAAAACCAAAACTGCTATTACCTTAAAGCACGACCATCGTCATCAGGATGGATCCGAGGACAGCGTTACCCAATACGGCGGCCATACAGCCAATAGTGGAATGGAAACATTGCAAATGTTTCCGGCAGACCAGTTTACCACCAACCTCTTACCTGCTGCTGCCACCAATGTTTGGTGGGTGGAAATTGTACCCGGCAAATATTTCACTTACAATCTTCGTAGAATGGGAACCGACAGGTTGTTCAGCATCCGCTTTGATCTTTCGGCACCGGTTCCTTTACCTGGAGCTCCCTGGGGTTGGAAAGATTAAGGCAGTGCTTTTCCTGATGCAATCGATAGCCTGAAATTTCGGTCCCCCATTTTTCTACCGCTTATTTCAGGAACTTGCATTTATAAATAACTGTTATCATGGATAATAACCGCAGAAAATTTCTTCGCCGTCTGGCCATAGGCAGTGGGGTGCTGGCAACTGGTCTTCCGGCTCTCGCAAAGGTTACCGGCACTACTGATGAAGAGATCAGTAACTCTTCCGCCATGGAAAACAAAGGCCAGCGTTTTAATATGTGCGGCTATGCGGCGCCAAAGATCGAAACGGTTCGTATCGGTGTTATCGGTCTTGGTCAGCGGGGCTCAGAAGCAGTGGAACGGTTGAGCTATATTGATGGGGTGGAAATAGTGGCGCTTTGTGATAAATATCCTGACCGGGTTGCCGCCTCACAAAAGACACTCGAAAAAATGCAGCGCCCCAAAGCAAAGGAGTACAGTGGCGAACAGGGATGGAAGGCACTTTGCGAAAGCAATGATATTGACCTGGTGTACACTCCCACCCCCTGGCACCTGCATACACCCATCGCC
>JAEUVL010000898.1 GCA_016786965.1 Chitinophagaceae bacterium | reverse complement strand
TTCTGGTTTACTATGGAAATTGTTTATGAGCTGCCCGGAAATAAAAACAGGATTAAAAAAGCTGGGTTTTGAGAGCCCTGCTTTAAAATAGAAGATTTTTATAAAAGGAGGTAAAGAATAAAGCTGATGGGCGCAGGTAACTTAAAATATTGGGTTTTACTTTTTATCCTTACAGGCAATACAGCTTTTAGTATCGGCCAGGCAGGTTATGGCCAGCCGGTTTTTAAGCAAGATTTTGGTATTGGGAATAGTGACCCGGCAACGATTGGGGCTCCGTTACCTGCAGGGAAAACTTTCTTCGCTTTCAATGGGGCTGTTTGCCCATCTCCCAATACATATACCATTATACGCAGGGTGCCTGTTTCCAATTGTTTTAATAACGAATGGATAGGGCTCAGTCACGACAATAATGTGTTTGTTGACTATGGAATGATGATGGTGGTCAATAATATTCCCGGAGGTATGAACAGAACAGTATACACCGACACGGTGAATAAAACACTGTGTGCTGGTGAACTATACAGGTTTTCTGCAGCAGTTATAAATCTTGATCTTATAGATGGTCCTGTAGCTTGTTCCGGAGGGCCTGATTATCCTGTATTTGAATTAAGAATACAGGACGGTCTTGGTAACTTAATAAAAAAGGATACTACTTCACCGATAGTTTCTTATGCTGCGCCTCCTTTGATGGGATACAAGTTCACTGAAGTGGGATTTGATTTCACTATGCCTGTCGGCGTTAGCCAACTGGTGCTTAAAATGACTTTATTAAATCGAGCTTACCTGTGTGCAGAAGATTTTGCCGTAGATGATATTCAGATCCGTCCAATCGGGCCTAAAGTGGCCATTGGTTTCGACTTTGAACCGTCCACAACATTAGTTAAAAGTATTTGCTTCCAGCATAATAGTACCGTGCAAATGAGCGGCACGATGGATGCTTACTATCCAAACCCAGCGTTGCAATGGCAGGAGAGTACTGATG
The DNA here is from genome assembly GCA_016786965.1 of Chitinophagaceae bacterium. Lineage (GTDB taxonomy): Bacteria > Bacteroidota > Bacteroidia > Chitinophagales > Chitinophagaceae > JJ008. The sequence continues at coordinate 929 of JAEUVL010000898.1, read as the reverse complement.
AAGGGATTACGTGGACAGATATCCCCGGCGCAACTAATGCAGTATATGCAAGAACCTTTTCAACTCCAGATACTTTTTTGTTTCGGCTGAGTGGTGCTGATGCATCGAATGTGGCTAATCCCAATTGCCGCGTTGTGTCTAATACCAGGCGGGTGGAAGTAGATGGTCTTCCGAAGAATTATACTATCTCCAACAACTCCCCGGTATGCGCTGGTGAAGATTTACAATTTAATGCCGGGGGTGCTGCCTCTTATATCTGGACAGGACCTAATGGTTTTTACGATAATATTCCTTATCCCCATATATTTCATTCTTCGTTGGGTGATAGCGGGATGTATTATGTACAGGTTTTTTCCTTGGGAGGATGCCAGGTTACAGACAGTACATACGCTACCGTTATAGGAACAGATGTTCACGCCTGGCCAGAAGATACAGCGATATGCAAAGGAGAGTCTGTATTGCTGCGAGCAAGTGCCGGTGTAACTTATGAATGGTCGCCGGCTATAGCATTGTCCGGAACTGCCATTATTAATCCGAGAGCAACTCCGGACGCAACCACCACCTATACAGTGAAAGTAACCGACAGCTATGGATGCAGTGATACGGCTATGGTAAAAGTGGAAATAGTAAATGCCATAGCGGTAAAGGCAATAATAAATGCGTCGGACTTTTTGTGCCGGCCATACGATTCACTGATTTTTTTGAATAGAAGCCTGGGTGCTATCAGCACTTACGACTGGAATTTTGGTAACGCCCAAATAAGCACATCCGAAGTACCACCAACACAATATTATACTATTCCCAATGGCCAGAATACCTATGTAGCAAGATTAGCTGTTATGGATACAACAGGGTGTACAGATACAGCTTTTCATTTTATAAAGGTGGTGGACAACTGCTACATTGCTGTGCCATCTGGTTTTACCCCT
>JAEUVL010000023.1 GCA_016786965.1 Chitinophagaceae bacterium | reverse complement strand
CCTGGAAAGGATCTGCGAAACCCTTTCTATTTCAGATTCACGGCCCACGATAGGGTCCAGTGCGCCCAATTCAGCCATTTTAGTAATGTCCCGGCCAAAATTGTCCAGCACCGGTGTTTTGCTTTTGGCAGCACCCTGCTGCTTGGCTCCGCCCTTTGACTGAGAGTATTTTTTCTCCTCGTCAAAATCGTCGTCGTTCTCGTCCTGGAATTCGGCACGGGGATCGTTTGATTTTACGATTCCCAACTCCTGCCTGAAAAGATCGTAATCCACGTCAAATTGATTTAAAATTTGTGTTGCAATATTTTCTTTGTTCTTAAGAATAGAAAGCATCAGGTGCTCGGTTTCCACTGTCGCACTCTTCAGTGCTTTCGCCTCCAGCACCGTCACCCTGATTACTTTTTCGGCCTGTTTGGTAAGGGGCAGACTGTTTATATTAGCAATGTTCTTACCTGTCTTATCCTTTACCGCCAGTTCTATTTCCTTTCGCAGTTCATAAAGGTCCACATTAAAACTTTTGAGGATACGGACCGCCGTATTATCCCCTTCTCGTATCAGGCCCAGCAAGAGGTGCTCGGTACCGATAAAATCGTTGCCAAGCCGTAGCGCTTCTTCCCTGCTGAACGAGATAATTTCCTTAACCTGTGCTGAAAAATTATTATCCATTTTTAGATAATTGGTTGTAATACAATATTAACGAATAAATTTGGTTCCTGTTCGGCCGTAATTATAAACGGAATGTTGATAATTTAAGTTGTTTGAAGCTGGCAGTTTTAGCATTTTCAAGATGAAGGCTGACAGGCTTGACCAACTAAATACGGAAACTAATGAATGTCAAAACCGATACCAAAGAGAAATTTCATGCCATCACGGTTACCGAACCGTCACTTTCTGCTACAATGACAGACGAAATGGCTGATTGTTTGCTACCATACCTGCAAAATGAGGTTAAAAACCTGGTACTCATTTTAGGAGAGGTAGGATCGGTTGATATGGCCGCTGCCGAAAAACTGGTATATATTCAACAGAAATTTTACGAAAACAACGCCTCATTTGTCATTTGTGAACTGCAAAAACAGGTAGAAGACTTTCTTGACCAGCATGAATTACTGGAAATAATGAATGTAACACCCACCCAAAGCGAGGCCTGGGATATTGTACAAATGGAAGAGATCGAAAGAGAGTTTTTGGATTAGCGAACCCGAATAGTTCTTCCCTATTTCCCTGCGGGCAGGTCAATATTCCAATCAGTAAGTCAAAATACCGAGCGAGCAAGTCTAAATCCTGAGCGAGCAAATCAAAATCCTGATCGAGCAAATCAAAATCCTGAACGAGAAAGTCAAAATCCCGAGCGAGCAAGTCAAAATCCCGACCGAGTAAGTCAAAATCCTGAGCGAGCAAATCAAAATCCTGAGCGAGCAAGTCAAAATCCCGAGCGAGCAAGTCAAAATCCTGAACGAGCAAGTCAAAATCCCAAGCGAGCAAGTCAAAATCCTGAACGAGTAAGTCAAAATTTCGAGCGAGCAAGTCAAAATCCTGAGCGAGTAAGTCAAAATTCCGAGCGAGCAAGTCAGAATCCTGAACGAGCAAGTCAAAATCCCGAGCGGGACGATGGAAATCCCGTCCTCTCGTATAAAACTCCCACCCTCTCGCATAGAACTCCCGACCTCCCGGAGAAATCTCCCGCCCTCTCCCACTGGACTCCCTATTTCCTATTGCTTATTGCCTATTCCCCACTAACTATTCCCCACCAGCCATTCCCCATTCCCCACTCCCTTCTTCAGGTTTTTCATTTCACCAAAGCAGCTAAATTCATTGATATTCAGTCTAAACCCTATCACTAACACATCAAAATCACTGTTTTCTGCATGTTCGCTGTAACTATTCTCGGAAACAATTCTGCTGTTCCTGCATTTGACCGCCATCCCACCAGCCAGGTGGTAACCCTTGACGGTACTAACTACCTCGTAGACTGTGGAGAAGGCACCCAAATCCAGCTCATCAATTATAAGATCCGCCGCAGCAAGATCTCCCATATTTTTATTTCCCATCTTCACGGCGACCACTATTTTGGGCTCATCGGCTTGCTGAACAGCTTCGGGCTGCTAAGCCACCAGCAGGAACTCCATGTGTACGGACCATCACCCTTAAAGGAGATCATTGACCTTCAATTAAAAGTGGCTGAAACCACTCTCTGTTATCCGCTGCACATTCATCACATTACCGAAGCCGCCACATTAGTTGATAACGAAAAGATCTCCATCAAATGCTTTCGTACCAACCACCGCATTGAGTGCTATGGGTTTTCTTTTACTGAAAAAAAACAACCCAGGAAACTGGATCCGGATAAAGCAAAAGAGAAGGAGATACCTTCTTCCTTTTACCGCCGCCTGGAGGCCGGGGAAGACTATACCCGCAAGGATGGCACCCTGGTAAAAAATGAGACGGTCACAATCGCTGCCGAACCGGGCAAACGCTACGCATTTTGTGCCGATACCAAATACGACGAGAGCCTGCTGCCGCATATTGCCGGCTTTGATATGATCTATCATGAAACCACTTACCTGGACAATCTCCGCGAAAGAGCAGAGAGCCGGTTTCACTCCACCACCAAACAAGCAGCATTGATTGCAAAGAAAGCAGGGGTAAAAAAATTACTGATCGGGCATTTCAGCAGTAAGTATGATACCCTGGAAGAATTTGAAGCTGAAGCAAGAGAGGTTTTTGCAGAAACCCGTTTGGCACTCGAAGGCGTTTGTTATGAGGTATAAAGTAACACGATTGCACTACCTCATCATCCATTGATAAAAAAGCGGGAACTCCCTTCTCCAGGTAGCCTCATTATGCATACCATCATCCCTTATCACACTCGTCATTTTTGATTTAGACACACTGTTCATGCCGTAAAAAGCTTTCAGCATATCTGAGATCATACTATCCCCTTCCAATTTTCCTCCGTAGAAATATATTTTTGAATTGACTGATTTCCCCCTCTTTTTTATATCTGTATAGATCTTTGTGCCACTTATCCAGAAGGCGGGAGAAAAGACACCGGCAGCCCCAAACACTTTAGGATACTTTAGTACCGCATACAAAGAAATAAGGCCGCCCATTGAACTGCCGGCAATAAATGTGTTTGGCTTATCACGGAGAGTGCGGTATTTTTTATCAATAAACGGTTTCAACGTCTTTACAAGGAAATCAATGTACAAAGCACCTTCCCCTTTGTTGGTTTTGTAATTAGCGGCTATCCCACTCAGTTCAAAATCATAAGGGCTGTATTCATTCAGCCGCTTATCGGTTCCGTTATCAATCCCTACTATTATACACTTTTTGGCAGTAGTGGTGTCCATAAATTCATCTATCCCCCATTCGCCGGCATAAGAACTGGTATCTTCAAAAACATTCTGCCCGTCGTGCATATATAGCACAGGATAGCGGGCTGTGGAATTGCTGTAATTCTCCGGCAGGTATATCCATACCCGCCTGGCTCTTTTCAACTGTGGAATGTAAAAACTGGGAGTGATGATCTGTACTTGTTTACTGGCCGTGCTCGGCCTGGCAATGGTCTTAATGTTATCCTGCCATTCATCAATACTGATTGAAAGAACGGCATCTCCTGTTACGGTCAGCTGCCGGTTACTGGCAGAAGCACCTCCTTTTTTGCATTCCACCTCTTTCCAGCTT
>JAEUVL010000807.1 GCA_016786965.1 Chitinophagaceae bacterium | reverse complement strand
CAAGGCATTGTACTCTGCTTCGCTGCCGGTGGCCTTCAGGATAAAAAGCTTTTTTAATACTTTTTGTAAAAGCCCGTTTTGTCGAAGGGCTGCTTCACCAGGCATAAGCAGCGGTGCCCAGTTCTGTAAAATAAATTTCATCGTCGGTTCTTCATAATTTTTTATCCGGAGCAAGGCCGCCAGTTTTTTCCATTTGCCTTTTTCCATCCGTTCCCGGTTGCAGTCGTACTTGTTTTTCAGCAGCGTGGCATAGGCCAGGCTCAGGTCATTGGCATCAAACCGTACAGCTTTCTTTTGCAGCACCAGTTCCAGCTTGCTGTCAGCCAGTTTTTTTAATACTGGCGCAGGGCTCCGGTAGCCAGGCATTGTTTTAATTTTTTGAGCTTCTGTGTCGGCCAGTTCCAGGGTTGCTGCAAGCAACGGGCGGAAGCCGGCACGGTAGTACACCCAGAATGCACCGGAGTGAATGCCGTCGCTGTTTTTATTTCCGATCTGGTACGGATCTACCGTAAATCTGTTCAGCCGGTACACCCGGGCATGCAATTGCAATACCTGCTCAAAAATATATTGCGACTCACCTCCCCGGTAAGCAGGAAAAACATTCAGACCAATACGTCCGCTGTCAAACAATAACCAGGAGCCAGCATAGGCCACAGGCAATCCATTTTTAAACACAGTGTATCCTATATAACTGTCAATAGGATGGCGGCGTTCCGGGACCATTTCCAGCAGGGCAATACTAAGTCCCCTTGGTAAATGATAATAAGAAACAAGTTTGGCATCAGTAAAACTTATGGGGTCTATCTCCCGCAGATGACGCACCAGTACCATCCTGCTGCAATCAACTAGCTGGGCCGCTTCGCTATTACTAAGCTTTACAGGTACCGGTTTGGTAATAACCACTGGCTGCTTTTCTTTACGGATCAGTGACCGGTGATAATAGGGTATGGTTAATGATCCGGTCAGCATGCCCGGTGTTGTAAAATTAATCTCTGTATTGATACCGATTGCGATCCACAGTTCATCCTTCACTTCTGGACGGCTGTCGTTGTTGTCAAAAATGGCCAGCAGCCCATCCAATAGATCTTCTCCATCGCTAAGTGTCCGCTGTATCCACTCTCTCCAATCAAAATAAGAATCCTGTAAAATCTCTGATTCCAGTTTGCTCATCATGGCACACAGGATCGCCTGTATTTGCCCTTCCTTCGCTTCAAATGAATAGATCCGTACAGTACTGGGATAATACTTACGCAACCATTTTACTATTTCGAAACTAAAAGCAGCACAAACAACCGTGCCCGCAATACCAGTATTGTAGCATCGGTATTGCTGTTTTTCATGCAACTGTAAATACTCCTGTAGCTGATACAGTGCCCGGTTGGCAAGGGTGTACACTGTTTTATTATCGGGGTACGCAATTAAAAACAAAAGGGTATCAGAATACAGTTGAATTTCCTTTTTGCTTTTCAAACCGGCAGGCGGAATGGAGCTCAGCAATTGTATTTTTTCCGCAGCCGGTTGTTTACCAAATTGCCGGCGGAGGGAAAACAACTGCTGTACCAGGGATTCATTTTTTTTCATGCAAAAATGTATATCGGTATTTCCGGGAGGGCCGGATAATGAAAGTTAAATTATTTATGGGTAAATAGTAGGGAACTGGATTAACTCTCCTAATAAAACGTAATATTTAAATATTACTCGCTTCTTTGTATGGTCAATAATAACTGTCTGAAGTCTGCGGTCACTTTTGCCTCCTTTTTGCTTCCTTGAATATGATAATCGTAATACTTATACTATCTCTTCCATCTTATCCGGAAACTGTTCTTTCTTTCCGCAGTTTAGTTCTATTTCGCATTGTTGCTCTCCGGCCAATATCACCCACAGGTGGCGGATCATTGGCCTGCTCATTTATTTCTATCGGTCAGCAAAAGGTGGGACAAACTATGATACTTTAATTTCTCTTACATTATTTTGCATCTGCAATGAAACCCGGCCTTCTTATATATATCATGGTGTTAACCGGTTTTTTATCATCCGCCCAACCGGTAGATGAAAGCGCCCTGCTGCGTATGCTGGGCAACCGCAATGAACAGCTGTTTCGGACAAACGATTCCGCATTGCTGGTCATTTACACAAAAGCGGATTCCGCCACAAGGGTACAACTCTTACATTTATTCAGCCAGCACAGCACCAGCAGCGATGACTATATAGCCGCCCGTTGTCTGGCCTGGAAAGGCGTAATGGTAATTCGTTCTCCCTTCAACGAACCCGATACAGCGACATGGTTAGTGCAAGCGGTAAACCGGGCCGTTAAAAGCGGCGATACCCGGCTGATGATTCAGTGCTTTGAAACGTATGGCGATAACTGTTACGGTACCGGTAAACCTGAAACCGCCTTGTTTTACTTTCTGAAATCAGCCGAACTGCGCCAGCAACTGGGCAGTGATTGCTTTTACTTTAGAAACGTACAGCATTATGGCAAATTGGGTGAGCTGTTATATGCCATGCAGGAATATGAACAGGCCATTCCCTGGCTGCGCAGTACTGTTAACATGAAAAGCCCGCCTTATCATACCCATGCAAGTGTGATGAACACACTGGCCCTTACCTGGCAACATAGCGGTCAGTACGACAGTGCCCTGTACTGGTACAACCGCAGTATGGAAACCGCCCGTGCCAGCCGTGATACAGTATGGGAGGCCATTGCAGCAGGTAATACAGGCTGGCTGTATTTTGAACGGCAGGAATATGATAAAGCGCTGCCCCTGCTGTGGAAAGATTATCAAATCAATATTAATAAAGAGGCAGCCAATGCAGGCAACACCCTGCACCGCATAGCACTCATTTACCTGCACCGCAATAAAACCGACAGTGCCCTGTTGCTTGCCAAAAAAGGGCTGGCCATTGTAGCAGCCGCTCCTGTGGTGAACCCCCGTTACCTGCGCAACGCATGCATGGCCGTGAGTGCCGTTTACCGCCGTTCAGGTCCGGCCGACAGCGCTTATTATTATTCCGACTGGTACCACCACATCAACGACTCATTGAACCAGGCCCTGGCCCGAAACCGGTCTGATGTAGTGCAAACCCGGCTTGATTTTGAAAAAACAAGTAACCGCATACATACCCTGCTGGAGGAAAAAAAGGCCGAAAGAATACGCCGCAGATTGTTACTGGCCGGTATTGTAATATTGCTGGCAGTGGCATGGGGATACCTGCGTTGGCAACGGCAAAAATTCAGGATGCAACGACAGTTGCTGCTGCAACGGCAGGCCTTGGCGGAAACCGAAATGAACAATGCCCGTAGCCAACTGGAGGCCTTTGCCCGCAGTACCGTTGAGAAAAATGAACTGATAAGCAACCTGCAGGAAAAACTGCAGCAGCAGAATATGCAAGTGAACGAGGAGTTGCTGAACCAGCAAATACTTACCGAAAACGACTGGCTGCGGTTTAAAGACATGTTTGAAAGGGCCCATCCCGGGTTTATGAACCGGCTGCAGCAACTGGCGCCAGGTATTACAACAGCCGAACTGCGGTATGCGGCCCTTATTAAACTAAACCTGGGCAGCAAACATATTGCCGCCATGCTGGGCATTGGTGCCGATGCCGTACGCAAAACCAAAAGCCGCCTGCGCCAGCGCCTGCAAATTACTGCCGAAGACGGGCTGGATGAAGTGATTAAAAATATAGGCAGTTAAAAAAGCTCCACCAGCAACCTACTCCGAACATACACACTGAACTGCTATCGCCTCACGGCGAATAATTTTGTCTGCCCACCGGCCTCCATCAAACCATTGATCATCAATAGTAAAAACTTTCTTTCTCACATCGTCACACTTTGTCACGGCGGCTGTCCCACAATGTCCCGCTCAAAACTTGCCTTGCCCTTTGGCCCGTATTACTTTCGGTTTTCAACATGGTAGCATGTGGCATAGGGTTAAAAAATCAAACAAAATGGGCTGGCTGTTGCTGTTGACTGCACTGGCCCTGCTGCTGTACCTGCTGTACGAAAGCAGGCAGCGCACCCGGAAACTAAACAACACATTAAAAGATATTTCAACCGGCATCTATTTCAACACCCATTAACACTATACATACATGAAAAAATTACAACTGCTGGCCTTGCTGGCC
>JAEUVL010000775.1 GCA_016786965.1 Chitinophagaceae bacterium | reverse complement strand
GAGGAAAAAATGGGGGTTTCGGTAAAATTCTTAATTATTCATTCTTTATTATTAATTTCTTTCCCCTACCTTTGCCGTCCGAAAAATTGTATCAATTATGGCAAGAGTATGTCAGGTTACAGGTAAAGTTCCGATTGGGGGAAACAAGGTTTCTCACTCTAATATTAAAACAAAGCGTCGTTTTCTGCCTAACCTGCAGAAAAAGCGTTTTTACCTGGCCGAAGAAGATAAATGGATAACCCTGAAATTATCAACTACCGCCCTGCGCACCATCAACAAGAATGGTTTGCTGAGCGTAGTAAAGGAACTGAGAGCAAAAGGAGAAAAAATCTAACGTATTTAAAGTTTAATAAATCATGGCAAAGAAAGGCAACCGTGTACAGGTAATTCTGGAATGCACTGAGCACAAAACAAGTGGTCAGCCAGGAACCAGCCGTTATATCACGGTAAAAAACAAAAAGAACAACCCGGAGCGTCTGGAGTTGAAGAAGTACAACCCGATTTTGAAGAAAATCACTGTTCACAAGGAAATCAAATAATCTGAAAATTTGGGAATGTGCCAATTTGATAATGCGGCACCTGACAATTTTCAAATCTTCAAATCACACTAATTTTTCAAATTAGCATACAATGGCAAAAGCAGCAAAAACGGCGATCAAGAAAGACCCTAAGATGGCAGCCGAAGCAAAAAACTGGACAAAAGTGATCAAGGCGGTTCGCAGCCCCAAGACAGGTGCTTACACCTTCAAAGAGCAGATCGTTCACAAAGACAAGGTGAAGGATTTCTTAGCGCAAAAGTAATGCCCCCATCTCCCTGAAGGGGAGTAATGATATTAGCTGTCATGCCCTTTGGTGTGATGGCTTTTTTGCTTTTAGTATTATTTTCATTGGCTATTGGTTACTGCATTGCAGGATCTGTATTTTGAAATTTGTCATTTGGAATTTTATAAACTATGGGATTTTTTAATAAACTATTCGGCAAAAAGGAAAAGGAAAGCCTGGACCAGGGTTTGCAAAAAACCAAGGAAGGCTTCTTTGCCAAAATAACCAAAGCCATCGCAGGGAAGAGCACCGTAGATGAAGAAGTACTGGACAACCTGGAAGAAGCCCTGGTAAGTGCAGATGTAGGTATTGAAACAACGGTGAAGATCATCGAACGGATAGAGAAGCGGGTGGCAAAGGATAAGTACATGAACTCATCTGAGCTCAACAAAATGTTGCAGCAGGAGATAGAGACATTATTGGTAGATGCGCCCGAATCAAACAGCTATGCTTTTGATTCAGACTTACCCACGAAGCCTTATATCATATTAGTAGTGGGCGTGAACGGCGTAGGAAAAACAACTACTATTGGTAAACTGGCATATAATTTTAAGAAGGCGGGAAAAAATGTGCTGCTGGGTGCAGCAGATACGTTCAGGGCTGCAGCGGTTGACCAGCTTACCATCTGGAGTGAAAGAGTAGGGGTGCCTATTGTAAAGCAGGATATGGGCAGTGATCCGGCGGCCGTTGCTTTTGATACGGTGCAAAGTGCCATGGCCAAACAAAGCGATGTGGTGCTGATAGATACCGCAGGCCGTTTGCATAATAAAGCACACCTGATGGATGAACTGGGCAAGATCAAACGGGTGATACAAAAAACGATACCTGATGCACCGCACGAAGTATTATTGGTGCTGGATGGAAGTACCGGGCAAAATGCCCTGGAGCAGGCTAAACATTTTACCGCCACCACCGATGTTACCGCCCTCGCCATCACGAAATTGGATGGTACAGCAAAAGGCGGTGTGGTACTGGCTATTGCCAATCAATTCAAGATACCGGTGAAATTTATTGGAGTAGGGGAGAAGATGGAGGACCTGCTGGT
>JAEUVL010000769.1 GCA_016786965.1 Chitinophagaceae bacterium | reverse complement strand
GGTATTCATCAGTTATGCCCTCAGTTTTCTGAACCTCGGCATTTACTGGGGCAATCATCATCACCTGGTACATACCATCAAAGAAGTGCGGGGCAGTATTTTGTGGGCCAACCTCCACCTGCTCTTCTGGCTATCCCTTATACCTTTTGCCACTGCCTGGATGGGCGAGAGCCATTTTGCCAAAACCACGGTGGCCGCCTATGCACTGGTGGCCAATCTTTGTGGTGTATCGTATTATATTTTGTTACTGGTGATCAAGAAATGTAACCCTGGTAATACGCACCTTCATGATGTATTGCAAAAGCAATCCAGGAAAGGGATGATCTCCTGCCTGTTGTACACCCTTGCTATTCCGGCGGCTTTCTGGGAACCCGCTGCGGCCGGTGCCTTGATCGTTCTCGTAGCCATCATGTGGCTGCTGCCCGACCGGAATATTGAAAAAGCACTTGGTAAGGAGTAATACAAAGACCGATCCCAGGCCATTGCCCGCAGACCGGTCTGTTACATATTTTACCCGGAAGGGTATTTTACATCCCCTTTGCCACACTCAGGTTCACAATAGCAGCTCCTACCGGGCATTTGATGTTTGACCGCATCTCTTTCAATAATTTTTCTGTAAGGGCTTTCTTGTCCTTGGTGGTTTCTTTGCCATGCTTTTTATCAAAAGCCTCCATACAACTATATACATCGGAGCCTTTAGTGGCAATGGATTGCATTTTCTCAGCGAAAGCAGTGGCATCTTCTGGCTTAAGTTTCGACATGCCCGCCATCATATCTGCCTGGGGGCTGGCGGATGCAGATACTGTTTTCATCAGGGCCATGGCGTCAGGACTAAGTTCCTGTTGAAACTTAGCAAAGCAATCACACATTTCATTGGCCAGTTCGGGTACTTTTTTGTCGGCAGAGCCGGAAGAGCAACCGGTAAGATTGATAATTATCAGAAGAGAGGCCAGGGGCATGAATCTTTTTAGCATACAACAAATGATTTTTAATGTTAGTAATCCGGAAAACTATAACGCAGTTTAATGCCCGTATTAC
>JAEUVL010000742.1 GCA_016786965.1 Chitinophagaceae bacterium | reverse complement strand
TTTGATCTTGATCTTGCCCTGGTCATTCGCTTTCACAATGGACTCCATCAGTTGCGTGGTGGTAACACCATAGGGCACACTTTTAATGGCCAGTGTTTTCTTGTCCACTTCTTCTATATGGGCCCGCACTTTTACTTTTCCACCCCGCTTGCCCTGGTTGTAATCGGCCACATCAATCATGCCGCCCGTCTGAAAATCAGGGAACAATTCAAACCGCTTGCCTCTCAGGTGTTTGATCGCTGCTTCTATAAGCTCGCAAAAATTATGCGGTAAGATCTTAGTGGACAATCCCACTGCAATACCATCTGCGCCCTGTGCCAGCAGCAACGGGAATTTCATCGGTAATGTGACCGGTTCATTCTTCCGGCCATCATAACTCAGTTGCCATTCGGTTGTCTTATTATTGAACGCCACTTCTAGTGCAAACTTGCTCAGTCTTGCTTCTATGTACCGGGCAGCAGCGGCATCATCACCGGTACGCACATCGCCCCAGTTACCCTGGGTATCAATCAGCAGGTCTTTTTGTCCCATGTTCACCAGCGCATCACCAATACTGGCATCACCATGCGGATGATATTGCATCGCCTGTCCGATGATGTTCGCCACTTTATTATAACGACCATCATCCATTTCCTTCATGGCATGGAGGATGCGGCGTTGCACCGGTTTCAGGCCATCTTCAATGGCCGGCACCGCTCTTTCCAATATTACATAAGAGGCATAGTCCAGGAACCAGGTCTTGTACTGGCCGCTTAAGCCACTGTCATTATTTTGAATGTCTGTTATTTTGTTCTTCGCTGCGCTCATTTCTTATTCCAATATTATCGCCAAAATAATTTTATTATCATTATGCAGTATACTGCATGTTATTATCTACCCTTCAGCTGAGTTCTCTTCCGCCACCGTTTCTTCCTGTTTGGCCCCTCCCAATTTCACATCAAAATCCTTCCAGGCCTTGTTCACATCACCCGTCACCTGTATTTTGCCCTGATTGATCAGTTCTTTCATTCTCCACATAATGAATACATCGCCTGTTTTTATCTTCATCCGGTGCAACGTATTGCTCAGCACACGGGTTGCTTTTTGCCATTCTCCGGTTATGTTCTTCAGTATCTCACTATCATAAAAGTTCTCTTCTTTACCAGCTATCTTCTTGCCCCCTTCCAGTATCCGCACCACAGCGTTCTCTTCCATCATCTTCTTCCATTCATCCGGGTCTATTTCAAATTCACTTAGCGTAATGGGCCTTGCGAGTTTTTTTGCTTTAATAAACTCTTTTGCCTGTATCTCATGCAGCCATGATGGATAAAAGATATGTCCCTTCTCATTAATGAACGGCAGGTTATTCAGGTACAAGATCATCACCCGCCCCTGGTACTCCCGCAGTTGTGGCATCAGCCAGTAGTAGCCGCTCACATCATGCTGGTTCTGCCCCATCCATATCCACAATTCCAGCGCCGGGTCTTCAGCCAGTTTAGCTTTAAGTTCTTTCACTGTTTCCCTGTCATCGAATGTGCCTGCCAGGCTATCCCCTGCGGGAGATCCCTGTAACAATCCTCTCCACCACTCAACCCTGGCCTGCCAACCTTCTTCGGTATCTATTCCTGCCAAAGGTCCAACAGCAAAGTCATCCTTTATCTGCACCACTTCTCCAACCAGTGTCTCATCCATTTCCATCACCTGTTTCATCAGGTCTGTTTCGCTTTCATTGAATACAATGTGTATCATGATATAAATAAAAATTAATAATTAGTAATTAAGAATTTCTTCCCGCTTTGGAAGAGTTTAAAATAGCAGTTAATATTTTAATGATCTCTTCGCAATCACTGATAAATGAGTTTGCCAGTTTGGCTTCCAATATTTCACCATCCCGGAATAAACACAACCAATACCTTGTTTCTCTTGCCTCTCGATAAGCTATTTGTAATTTATGGATGAAGTCCTTTCTCGACGACCCTCCTATAGCTTCTTCGATATTCGCCCCCACTGATGTGCCACTACTCAATAACTGTGAACAAAGCCCGCTATCCACTTTTTCCTTCTTCAAATGAAGATATAACTTCAAAATACGCAATCCGAAATTATAACTCTTCGTCAGGATAAGGTTTTCCTGCTTCATAGGGATATCAATTTTGATCTCTCGGCTACCCGAACTAAAAAGGCATTCCGAATCGGCAGAATTATTAATTACTAATTTTTAATTCTTAATTAGATTCCACCGGTGCATCCAGCTCCACCTTCAGATTATCAATAATAAACTCCTGACGGTCCGGAGTATTCTTTCCCATATAGTATTCCAGCAGGTGTTGTATGTGTTCTCCTTCTTCCACCCGCATCAGTTGCTTACGCATACTGCCGCCAATGAACTGTCCAAACTCATCCGGGCTTATCTCACCCAATCCTTTGAATCGGGTCACCTCCGGTTTGGTGCCCAGTTTCTTCATGGCATCCTGTTTCTCCTGCTCACTGAAACAATAAATGGTTTCCTGTTTATTCCGTACCCGGAACAAAGGCGTTTCCAGTACATACACTTTCTCATGCTTTACCAGGTCAGGAAAGAATTGCAGGAAAAACGTCATCAGTAATAACCGGATGTGCATACCGTCCACATCCGCATCGGTAGCTATCACCACGTTATTAAAACGCAACCCCTCTAATCCTTCTTCAATATTCAATGCATGTTGCAGTAAATTAAACTCCTCGTTCTCATACACCACTTTTTTCGTCAGTCCGTAACAGTTCAGCGGTTTACCCCGAAGGCTGAATACCGCTTGTGTTTCCACGTTCCTGGCTTTGGTAATAGAACCGCTGGCACTATCCCCTTCGGTGATGAAGATGGTTGTTTCATTCTGCTTCGCCACAAACAGTTCTTTTCCTTTTGATGGCGCCTCATCATTCAGGTGAAAGCGGCAATCCCGAAGTTTCTTATTATGCAGGTTCGCTTTCTTGGCCCTTTCATTTGCCAGTTTGCGGATGCCGGAAAGTTCTTTGCGTTCCCGTTCACTTTGCTCAATACGTTTTTTTAGTGCATCGGCTGTTGCGGGGTTCTTGTGCAGGTAGTTGTCCAGTTCTTTACCCAAAAAATCCATCATGAACTGGCGCATGCTCTGTCCGTCTGGTTCTATGGTTAAAGAACCTAATTTAGTTTTTGTCTGGCTTTCAAATACCGGTTCCACCACTCTAACAGACACGGCCGCCACAATTCCAGTTCTGATATCCGATGCATCATAATCCTTCTTGAAGAAATCTCTTACTGTCTTTACATACGCTTCCCGGAATGCCTGCTGGTGAGTACCACCTTGTGTGGTATGCTGTCCGTTTACAAAGCTGTAAATATCTTCCCCGTATTCATTCGTATGAGAAATAGCTACTTCAATATCATCACCACTCAGGTGAATGATCGGGTAGCGGATCTCATCTTCATTCGTCTTGCGCTGCAACAGATCGAGCAGACCATTCTTACTTAAAAAACTTTTTCCATTGAAGACGATCTTCAACCCCGCATTCAGGAAACAGTAATTCCATATCTGGTTCTCAAGAAACTCATACAGGAATTTGTAATTCAGGAAGATCGTTTCGTCAGGAATGAAGCTAACCAGCGTACCGTTTTGTTCAGCCGTCTTCGCCTCCTTATGCTCCTTCACCAATACACCTCTCTCAAATTCAGCCGTCTTCTCCTTTCCTTCCCGGATGGCGGTAACAGTAAAATGATGACTGAGTGCATTCACCGCTTTGGTACCCACACCATTCAATCCCACTGATTTTTGAAAAGCCTTACTGTCATACTTAGCGCCGGTATTGATCTTGCTCACCACGTCCACCACTTTACCGAGCGGAATACCACGGCCATAGTCACGAACGGTCACCTTCTTTCCTTCAATGGTCAGTTCCACCGTTTTGCCATGCCCCATCGTGTACTCATCGATACAGTTATCCATCACCTCCTTCACCAATACATAGATGCCATCATCGGGTGAAGAACCATCACCCAGCTTTCCAATATACATACCGGGACGTAAACGGATATGCTCCTTCCAGTCCAGGGATTTAATACTGTCTTCGTCGTAATTAAAAAGGTCGGTCGAGTCTTTTTCTTTTGCCATGTTGCTTACTAAGGCATAGCCGGAGCAATCGCCTCAATCGTTTTCAGGTTATTTGATTTTTTTCATTATTCTGTTC
>JAEUVL010000656.1 GCA_016786965.1 Chitinophagaceae bacterium | reverse complement strand
GCGCCTGTTACAGAATCCAGCCTGGCGAGTGCATTGTCAAAATCGCTTTGCAGGTTTGTTTTTTCAGAAGTCAGCGAAGTGATCTGTGTTTGCTGGTCGGTGATCTTTTCACCGGCTTTGTTTTTGTCCCACAATAAATAACCCCAGGAGCCTAAGAGGCCGGCGGCAAGAAGGCCGATGATTATGTTCTTATTGTTCCTGCCTTTTACGGGTTGGCTTGGCGGTGGGGTGGATGCTGAAGGATAATTAGTGTTTGTCATACAAAATGGATTTGAATTAGACGTTTAAGTTAATAAATCAATACTGGAATTTCAAACTGCCGCAAGGTAAGGTGCTGGTTGCATCTACACTGTCTAAGTCCTGTTAAAATCCCTTCTGCGTCACCAAATTCCGAAAACCGTGCCAGAAAGGATATGGTTGTTTTCACATACGTGGATTTTTTGGCCATACCGGCCGGGTGAAAGCCTGTATCTTAGCGGCTTATGAGTGTGGAAAAGATAATCACCGACTGGAAAAAAGGAAGCTTTAAACCCATCTACTGGCTGGAAGGGGAGGAAGATTTCTTTATTGATAAAGCGGTGGATTATGCTGAACACAACATATTAAGTGAAAGTGATGCTTCTTTTAACCTGAGTGTTTTTTATGGTAAGGATGCTAATTGGGCTGATGTGGTGAATGCCTGCCGCCGCTACCCGATGTTTGCAGAAAGGCAGGTAGTGATACTGAAGGAGGCGCAACAAATGCGGGATGTGGAGAAACTGGAAAGCTATGTAGAGAACCCGCTTGGCTCTACGGTGTTTGTGGTGTCGTACAAAGAGAAGAAACTGGATGCCCGAAAAAAGTTCACCAAACTGGTGAAAGAAAAGGGAGTGTTGCTGACCACTAAAAAAATGTACGACCGGGAGGTGCCGGAATGGACGCAAACACTGGTACATTCCCGCGGGCTTACGATCAGTCCTAAGGGACTGGCCCTGCTGGTGGACCATATTGGTAATGACCTGACCCGGATAGAAAATGAGATAGACAAGCTTTCTGTGAACCTGGGTAAGCGTACGAGTATTACAGAGGATGATATTGAACAATACATCGGTGTGAGCAAGGAGTATAATGTCTTTGAATTACAAGCCGCTCTGGCCGCTAAAGATCTTCCGAGGGCCATCCGTATTATCCA
>JAEUVL010000625.1 GCA_016786965.1 Chitinophagaceae bacterium | reverse complement strand
CTCCAGTCCACATCCACCAGAGTGGGTAAACCAGCCAGTGTAAAGGGGCGGATCACAAAATTGAGCTTGCCGTTAGCTTTTGCCTGGAAGGCGACCCACACACTGTTGTGCTCAATACCGCCGCAGGCGAGCTGTTCCAGTTTGGTGCCCACGCCGCTGGGGTTAAAGGGTTGCGTGTTGCCACAAATAATAACAGCGCTTGAGCAGTCTGATTGTGCAGAAGCTTGCTGAAAAAAAGTCAATAACAGAAAAAGCAGAAGTGTTTTGGTTTGTTTCATGTTTGGTTTTTTGCTGTATTAATTTAGGGAAGGGTAGCCTGTTCGAAAAAATATAAGTATGAGAATAGCAAAATGCCAATATAGAATTCATGCATATGGCATGAACGGGCTTTAGGTGGAAAGTTCGGAAGTTTAGGTTAAGGATATTGTTTAGCGCTGTGAATATAATATCAATTGTCCATAATGTTAATAAATTATCTTTCTTTTTTCTTTTCTGGCAGATAATTATTTTAAAAACACCAGTGTATTTACTTATAACTTTCTTATATGGAAATTTTATTTGTGCCAGTGCAGCCAATAAAAAAGGCCGTTCCAACAGGAACAGCCTTGTAAGATAGGGTATGGTATACTTATTTGTTCTTTTTCATCTGATTCATTTGGTCCATTGCTTTCTGGAGCATTTCTTCTGCGTTGTCATCAAATGATAAGCCGGTAAATGAAATTTTATCAATCTTAATTTCTTTAGGATGATTTTTTTCTTTGTCCATCAGCATAATGCCCATAGCAGGGATAGTGAGATTTTCAATAGTACCACTTATATTCCATTTATGGCCGCCGGCCCCGTTATCACCCATGTCTTTTACTTCTGTAAGGGTTACGTTATTGGGATATATTTTTTCCTGACCACCCAGCAGGCCACCGAACTGTTGTCCCGCATCACCTTTGCCACGGCCATAGCTAAACCCCGTCAATGGATAAGTGCCAGGCTTGGTATCAAATACAAAACGCAAAATCAGTCCTTCATTATCTGGACCGCTGCTGGTGGTGATCATAGCCCGGTAAGGCGCACCAGCTTTTAATTTATTTTTGTCCTTGTCCACCAGTATGCTACTGCTGAGTTTTAACTCTTTTCCTTCTACCATTATAAAAGAATTGGTATTGGGAGTGTACGCAGGCTCAGTAGTAGTTCCGGCATCAGGGTTTGAGTTGGTTTGTTCCGTTGTTGCAGACTTATCTGCGGGTTTGTCTTCTTTTTTCCCACTTTTACAGGAAAATAAAAATGCAGTAAGCGAAATGATTAATAACTTTTTCATTGTTTGTATTTATTGTTAATAGTTGATGATGCAAAATTAATTAGTGATGTTAGTTTTTGCCAGTTCTGCCTTCTCCCACATTTTAATGAATTGATTAGCACTTAAGAATAATGGTTTCATTTGTGCAGGAGTTAATCCCTGGTTTTTTATGTCCTGAATTAAGTCTGGCAGCATGCCATAGTGTGCTTGTCCGTCGAGGTTAAAATCAAAATCCCTGGTACCCGCAACACTTCTTCGCAACGGTTCGTTGGGACCGTTTTCAAATTGCATCCACAGATCATATATCGGTTTCATGATCCGGTACAGTTCCATCGTCCTGCTTGTTTTCATATGTTCCGGTAAACTGTTTTCTCCGCGAACGCAGAGGTAAGCCGCTTTTCTTTCGGGCATACAATTATTCAGGTTCTCATCCCGCACTATATATGCAGGACATTCCAGGAAGGCGCCATAATCACCGGTGGGCTCCCTGAGTATTCCCCAACGGAAACCGTGTGCTATATTTTTTATTTTATCCCGCTGGATATCGGTTCTTTCCGGGTAATCAAGGCCGCCGCCAGGTTGCCAGGCATTATCAATATCGGTTCCGCTCTTAGCCATAGCCAGAGCTTCCCAGATATCTCGTTCTTCCTGGGTTAAGAATCCGGTGGATTGAAAGCGGTGATAGTGCCAGGTGCTGATGGGTCTGTCATAGCGAACACCTTGTGTTTGTTGAAAGGCAAAGCGTCTTCTTCTCTTGTCTTTATCC
>JAEUVL010000610.1 GCA_016786965.1 Chitinophagaceae bacterium | reverse complement strand
TGAAACACATTCCGTATTTCCTCCTCCGGAAAGCCGCTGCCATTATCTTCCACCACTATCTCCAGGTTATCTGTGTAGCAGGCCGCCGATATACTGATGGTGCTTTGCGCCGGTGTATATCTCACGGCATTCATCAGCAGGTTATACAGCACCGTTTCCAGCATCACTTTATCCAGTTTGCACAGAGGCAGGTGCGGGTTGATGCTGATATTGATCTTCTGCAGCGGTTTGTTTTCCTCCAGCCGCCGCACCACTTCATACACCGTCTCACCTATATCGCACCAGTCTTTTTTCGGTTGCAGAAAGCCCGATTCTATTCTCGACATGTTCAGCAGGTTCTCCACCTGTTGGTGCAGCCGGAAAGAAGCTTTCGCTATTTCATTCACCAGTTGTTTTTTATCCCCGGCGCTCAGGTTATTATCCTCCGCCTGCAGGTTATCCGTAGCCCCGATGATGGCAGCTATCGGTGTCTTTAATTCATGAGATAATGAGTTGAGAAAAGTATTGTAGAGTTTTACCGCCTTCGCCTTTTCTTCCCGCAGGCGGGCCAGTTTCTCCACCTGTCTTATCTTATAGGTCAGTACGGCATTCACCATCGCAATGATAAAATACATTACCAGCAGAATAGCATCCTCCGCTGCCTCCACATGTATGGTAAAGTGGGGCGGAATAAAAAAGAAGTCCCAGATAAAAGCAGACAATGCAGCAGAGAGCAGCACCGGGTATATCTCAAATGAAATAGCAATAAGCGAAACCGTGACCAATAAGATAAAAGCCACCACCCGGTAGCCGATATACGGCGTCAGCGCATAGCAGATAAGCGATACGGTGATCACCAGCAATACACTGAACAGGTATTGCAACCGCCGATCGATCTTATGAGGGTATAGCCGCATCATTCCGGTACAAATGTAAGCGGTCATTAATAGTTCATCGCCTTTCACCAGCAGCAGTGTCTTTGGCTTACCCTCTTCCCGCATAAAGATTTTATAAAGATTTGGCTTGCGGCAAGCCGGTTTCTTTCGTAGCGCAGGTAGCGTATCTACTTTTGTTGATTAATAATTTATCACACACCATGTCTGTATCACTAAAGAAAGCCACACCCGCCGGACTGCTCATCGCTCTAGGAATTATTTTTGGCGACATCGGCACCTCTCCACTCTATGTACTAAATGCCACCACCAACGGAAAAGTTGTGTCAGAAGAACTCATACTCGGTGTGCTCTCCTGCATTATCTGGACACTCACACTGCAAACCACCATCAAGTATGTGGTGCTTACCCTGCGGGCAGATAATAAAGGAGAGGGAGGCATCTTTTCACTCTATGCCCTCGTGCGTCGCCGGAAAAAATGGTTGGTCATTCCCGCCATGGCCGGGGGCGCCGCCCTGCTGGCCGATGGGATGATCACCCCGCCCATCTCTGTTACCTCCGCCATAGAAGGATTAAAACAAATACCCGCCCTCTCACACATCAGCCAGTGGACCATTGTGTATATCGTCATCGCCATCATCAGTGTGCTGTTCTTTCTCCAGCAGTTCGGCACCGCCCTTATCGGCCGCTTCTTCGGGCCGGTCATGCTCATCTGGTTCTTTATGCTCGCCTCTCTCGGGTTGATACAGATGTTTAATGAGCTGTCAGTACTAAAAGCTTTCAATCC
>JAEUVL010000599.1 GCA_016786965.1 Chitinophagaceae bacterium | reverse complement strand
AAAGTAGATCATAAAAAGAAGCAAGTGCTGGTAGAGTTACCGGATGGCCTGCTCGCTATTTATTTATAATAAAGTTCTTGTTGAAAACCGACGATCCTGCATCTAACGACAAAATTCAAAGATGCCGAAACCATATTTCCTGCCGCTAATTCTTATTGCTACTTTCCTGTACAGCTGCAAGCAAGAAAGTAATAGTACCATCCAGCCTGATAAAAAAGGATTCTCCTGGTTCGAATTAAGCTATAAAGGTGGCTGGACGGGGCAGCTTTCCTTCTGTGTTGACTCAAACAGGATTTTTTTCTTCCCCTCACTTACAAAACAAATAGATGGCGAGACAGTAAAGTATGGATTGCTGCCTGACAGCATTTTCAAAAAAGTTGATACCCTTACATGGGAATTGAAAAGTATCCCGTCACTTAATCCTGACAGCAACTACTGTGATGATTGTGCCGAAGTATCAATAATGGCAATTACCGGCATTGATACCATACGGGTTTTTATGGAAGGCAATATTAATGACCGTACCCGGAGATTGATAGAACAACTGGAGGCGTATAAGAAATCATCAACCTTACATCAGCTTGCTGTTGCTTATTTTTATCTTGCCACCATGAAAGATGTGCTGTCGCCACTACCTCCCCGGATCTTTCAATAACCGCACAACAATCAACCTGGTATTTTTACTTGGTAATTTTTCTGTATTAGCATCTATTTTCAATGGAAAACTGCTATCAACTATTGCAAACTTTACGGCCACTAAGTATTTTCGCTTAGTATCTAATCCTTTGAAAAATGATAAAAATCCGTATAGTGCTTGCGACACTTATAATAACCGCAACGGGCAATTACGTTTCAGCGCAATGTCCTACTTCCGTTGGTCTTATTGGTACGCCTATGAGCAATAGCCAGGGCTGCTACATGAGAGTCACCGATGCTATCCCTAATTCGGTAGTTTCAATTTCCAATGTACAAGGGGTTGTTGCACAGGGCACTGCCAATGCTGCAGGCACTGCGATAATACCTTATCCCTGTACAGAGAATATTATTACAAGTATTTCGTCTACTTATGCAGGCTCTACCACTCAAACCTGCAATGATTTCACTTTTGCTCCTATGGTCAGCCTGCCGGTCAAATTGAGCTCATTCACAGCCTCGTTGAATGATCGAAAACAAGTAGTACTGAAGTGGGAAACCGTGTTTGAAATTGCAAACGAACGGTTTGAAATTCAAAAAAGTACTGATGGGTCCTCCTACTCAACCATCGCATCTCTCAATAGCAGCGGAGACAGTTATGAGTTAAAGCAGTACACCTACAACGAAATTTCATTTTTTGCCGGAGATATTGCTTTCTACCGGCTCAGGCAGATCGATCAGAACAGCCATGTCACTTATTCCAAAACCATATATATTAACGATAAAGCGTCTGATGCAGGCGGGATCAGTTTATTTCCAAATCCGCTGAATGGATCTGGCAGTACGATCCAACTGAAAGGTCTGAGGGCAGGCGAGATCAGTTATGATAATCTTCGGATATGTGATCTTTCCGGCAAGAATATTTCTTACCGGATCACAGGGCCCAACTCATTCGAGCCGCTGTCGGCCCTTCAAAATGGTATCTATATTGTAAAAGTAAAAGACAAAACACTCAAGCTGATAAAACAACTGTAAACTACAACCAGCGAAGAGTGCTTTTCTGTTTAATTTTATGGAGTGGCTTCATCATCGCTCCATCATATCGCCCATTTTGACCTCGATTCCTTCTTTGTATCGGTAGAAATACGAAACGACCCGAAGCTGAAGGGGAAGCCGGTAGCTGTAGGTGGCTACGAGAGAGGTGTGGTGGCAGCGTGCAGTTATGAAGCAAGGAAATTTGGCATTCATTCGGCCATGCCGATGAAGAAAGCACTACAGCTTTGTCCGCAACTGATCGTTACCAACTCCAGCCGCGACCAGTACAGTAAATACTCCCGATGGGTGACAGATATAATTGCATCCAAAGTACCGTTGTTTGAAAAGGCCAGTATAGATGAGTTTTACATCGACCTTACGGGTATGAATAAATTCTTTGGCGTAAGTAAATACGCCAAAGAATTGCGACAGCATATCATTACCGAAACAGGATTACCGATTTCCTGCGGATTATCTTCTGCCCGGTTTATCAGCAAGATGGCAACTAATGAAGCCAAGCCGAATGGTTTTTTGGAAATACCACATGGAAAGGAAATTGAATTTCTTTGGCCGCTGGGAATAGAAAAGATAAATGGTGTGGGCAAACAAACCGAACAGCATTTAAAAAGCTATGGGATCTATACCATAGAAGATATTGCCAGAACTCCCATTGAGCACCTGGAAAAGATAGCCGGTAAATGGGGTGAAGCCCTCTGGCATAAAGCACATGGGCGGGGCAGTGTGGAGATTGCCACTGACTGGGAGCAGAAGAGCATGAGCCATGAGAATACCTTTGATACAGATTATACTGATATTGATTTTTTGCACAAAGAACTGGTACGGCTGACGGAGAAAACGGCGTATTCACTGCGGGAAGACGAGAAGATGACCGGCTGCATTACAGTAAAGATCCGCTATTCTGATTTCGAAACCACCAGCCGCCAGGAAGTGATTGATTACACAGCGCTGGATGATGTACTGATAGCAAAAGTGAAAGACCTTTTCAATAAATCATACCAGAAAGGAAGGCCGGTGCGGCTGGTGGGGGTACGGTTCAGTCATATGATACCGATCACCACACAAATGAGTTTGTTTGAAAACAACGTGGAGAAGCTGAACCTGTACAAGGCGGTGGATGATATCAAGGAGAGGTTTGGCAGCAAGCTGGTGACAAAAGCTGTGGTGACAAAAAAGAAAGACGCAACATAAGCATACTGGGAGCCGCATTTATTGCCTCATCTCTTCTTTTTCGGCGAGTAATAAGGCGTACGCCATTCATAGCCGCTGCCATCACTGGCGCTAAGGCCGCAGCCGCCACATTTATTACAGGACACGTTTTTATATGTCGTGCTGGTAATGGTTTGTTTTACACCCAAGGTGTACTCGTAATCATTGGTATGACTATACGTTGAGCTTGCCTGCACCGTACCCGAACCGTTGCATACCCCGCAGGTGCTGTACCATTTTTGCAAAGGCTTATAAGCGGAATTGTATTGGGTGAATTCTTTCCACGGAATTCGCCCGTTTTGCACCGTATTGCTGTTTGATAAAAAGTAAAGCACATTGGCAAACTCACCACTGATCGATTGAACATGGCATATCTTGGTAACTGCATGAAAATCTCCCCAGGTATTAATAAAAGAGGTGTCTTTATAATAACCATGTCCTACCAGTGCCTGTGCTTCTGACGGTATATATTCCGAAGGTTTGGAGGAGGTTTGCGTATACGCTGGAGTAGTGGATACTTTGGGTTTGTCGCTGCTTACCAGTTTACCCCAGCCATACCCGGGCCTTGGCGCATCTGCCCGCCAGGCCAGTTTTGGTGAGATAGTGGTAACCCCGGTGGTTTGATTGTACACCTGGATCCCTTTTTCGCCCATCGCATGCTGGGTGTAAAAATCAAAAATATCAAACTGTTCTTTGGTGAGCAGTTTCTTCAAAGCAAGGTAGGTAGTGGTAAAGGCCCTTTTATCATCCTTAACCGAAACCTGGTCAAGATAAAATTCATAAAGTGCATAAAAATCTGTTTCGAAAAGCTGGCGGAATTTGCCATCCAGTAAAAACTTCAACTGGTCATCAGTAAACGACAGACTGCGAATGCCACGGAAATAAGCATTTAATGCAGCCACCCTGTCTTTGGTTTCACCTGCACTGGCAATAGCTTTCTGGTAATTGGATTCATACGGTTCAGGCGATTGTACGGCTTCACGGCCGCTGGCATCAATAGAAAAAGTGCGGCCGTCTTTTTTTACCAATACATAACCGGCAGCGTACAGATCTTTTTCATATATATCATCATACACCAGTGGAACGATGATCTGGTTTTGTGTGCCGATAAAACCATACTTACCGTTCTTCTTTGCCAGTGCGGCTCCCAGGCTGAAATCATTGAGCTGCTCATATTCAAATGGTATTTTCAGTTTGCCATCATACGACAATAGTCCGTATTTTTTGGAAACAGGATCCTGTGCGATGAAGTTATTTTCCCAGGCAAGCTGCAGAGAGGTATAGGCGGGTTTCACAATCTCCTTACCATCATTACCGGCGATGCCCCATTTACCCGGCTGGTTTTTATCGGGCAATACACCATTGGCATTAAAATAAAATTTGCCGCCGGTATTTACCAGCCATTTACCACCGGCAGCTTCCCGTATCATATCGTACTTCATGGGGAATAAGGCTTTTTGCAAAAGATCAATACTACCCCATTTGCCACCGGTAAGCCATTCAGTACCCCATGGTTTTGCTCCGGTATTGACAACAAAGTGCCCGTTGGTGACAGGTTTTACCATATCATATTTAAAAGGAATGAGCTGCTGGCCTTTGCTGTTTAAGAAACCCCATTTACCCCAAGTTATCACTTTAGGAGCGCCGTTTTCAATCACTTCTTTATAGCCTTTATTGACCGGCAGAAAATATTCTGATTCGGGCAGGGCAAGATCATATTGTGCGGGGATAATGATGGCTCCCTTCTCATCCTTGTACCCATATTTGCCTTTATCATCTTTATAGGGAGTTAACTGGGCACTGGATTGCAGGGTGCAGAGTCCGTAAAAAAGGAATACAATAAGGTTTCGCATGGTCATCTCGTTTTTACAATACAGCAGTGCGCCACCGGTTGGGCGCTTACTGGAAGTCTGTTAGTATATGTGAAAGATAAAGAACTGATAAAAGTGGTGCAATACGTGGCAGCGGGTATTTTCGGTAGTGGCGGCTTTTCGCATTGATTAGGGTTATACCGGGTTAGCCCAAAACCGCTTAACTTCGTTTCCCTCAAAACAACTTAATATGTCACAAGTTTGGAAAGACTACCAGGAACAACACAAAGACCGTTTTTTGAATGAAATGCTTGACCTGCTCCGCATTCCTTCTATCAGTGCTAAAAGCGAACATAAGGCTGACATGCAGAAATGTGCCGATGCAGTAAAGAAAAGCCTGCTGGATGCGGGCTGTGACAAAGCCGAAGTAATGGCCACGGATGGTCACCCGGCAGTATATGGAGAAAAAATCATTGACCCTTCCAAACCAACTGTACTGGTATATGGCCACTATGATGTGCAGCCCCCTGAACCATTAGAATTGTGGACCAACCCTCCTTTTGAACCAACCATCATCGATGGGAAGATCTTTGCCCGTGGCTCGGCCGATGATAAGGGACAGTTCTATATGCATGTAAAAGCATTAGAAACACTGGTGAAGACCAACAGTATGACCACTAATATCAAATTCCTGATAGAAGGAGAAGAAGAAGTAGGATCGCCTAACCTGGGGAAATTTGTTGCCGCTAACAAAGAATTATTAAAAGCCGATGTGATACTCATCAGCGACAGCTCTATGCTAAGTATGGAAAACCCATCACTTGATACTGGTGTACGGGGTCTCAGTTATATTGAAGTGGAAGTAACAGCTGCTAACAGGGACCTGCATTCCGGTACTTACGGCGGCGCTGTTGCTAACCCCATAACCATATTGGCAAAAATGATTGCCAGTTGCCATGATGAGAACAATCATATCACCATCCCCGGATTCTATGATGATGTGGTAGTGGCTGGCCCGGAGGAAAGAGATTTGATCAATAAAGCACCGTACGATGAAAAAGAATATATGGACGACCTCGGCGTGAAAGCTCTCTGGGGTGAAAAAGGATATACCACCTACGAAAGAACAGGCATCCGCCCTACTATTGAAGTAAATGGTATCTGGGGTGGCTACCAGGGCGAAGGTGCCAAAACCGTATTACCATCCAAAGCCACGGCAAAGATCTCTGCAAGACTGGTTCCAAATCAGTCCTCACACAAACTAACAGAAATACTGCTGAATTATTTTCAATCCATTGCCCCCTCCTCCGTTACGGTGAAAGCATTTGAGCATCATGGCGGTGAACCTTATATGACACCTATTGATAGCAAAGGATACAAAGCAGCGAGCAAAGCAGTTGAAACTACATTTGGCAAAGCCCCAATACCCGTACGTGGCGGCGGTAGTATTCCTATCTGCTCGATACTCGAAAGAGAACTGGGTATCAAGATCATCTTTATGGGCTTTGGTTTGGATAACGACAACCTGCACAGTCCGAATGAAAAGTATAATATTGAGAACTATTACAAGGGCATAGAAACGATCCCCTATTTCCATAAATACTTTGCAGAGATCTGACAGAAGTAAATGGTCAATGGTGAGTAGTGAATTGGCCATTGACCATTTACTATTCACCATTCGCTTTTTATGACTGATAAAGAAAAACTCCGTCTCGATAAATATCTCTGGGCCATCCGGTTATTTAAAACCAGGAGCCTCGCCACCACCGCCTGCAATAGTGGCAAAGTAAAATACCAGGAAGAGCAGGCAAAACCAGGGAAAAATGTTCACCTGGGTGATATATATGATGTACGAACAGAAGGCAAACGCTGGCGCATAAAAGTGACCGGTTTGCTGCAAACCCGGGTAAAATATGAAGAAGCCATAAAAAACTACATGGACATTACTCCCGAAGAAGAAAAAGAACGCCTGCAATACCAGGCTGCCAGTTTCCATACCGGCAAGCGTCCCAGCAAGATCGGTCGGCCTACCAAAAAGGAACGCAGAGACCTGGATGAATTCTTCGAAGACTAGAACCTCGCATCATTAAGCCAGCGTAGAAATACTCCTTATAAAATCCGGGTTCTCCTTATTCAAAAGGTCGCCAATAGTTCTCTTAGAAAATTCAGCCAGCATATCATCCCGCAATCTCATCATCTGAGTATG
>JAEUVL010000524.1 GCA_016786965.1 Chitinophagaceae bacterium | reverse complement strand
ACGTCTTTGGGATTGTGTTTATGCTTAAATAAGAAAAAGAAGAGAATCGCCACAACCAGCGCATACCCTGCAAAAGCGAGCCAGATATTATGCCAGTCCCTGTCGCCACCATTGACCGTAAAGTATTTATCGATCACAAATCCGCTGATCTTGCTTCCGAGATAGGCCCCTACTCCATTGGTCATCATCATGAACAAACCCTGTGCGCTGGAACGAATAGAGGAGTCGGTGGTTGTCTCCACAAACAATGATCCTGAGATATTGAAGAAATCGAAGGCCATGCCGTACACGATACAGGAAAGAATGATCATCCATAATCCGTCGGATGGGTTTCCATAAGCGAAGAGACCAAAACGCAATACCCATGCTATCATGGAAAAGAGCATAACGTATTTTATCCCGAACCGTTTCAGGAAGAAAGGAATGGTAAGGATAAATACCGTTTCAGATATCTGCGAAATGGACATGATGATAGTGGAGTATTTTACCACAAATGATTCGGGGCCGTATGCAGGTACTTTCCTGAAATCATCAAGATAGGTATCACCATACATATTGGTAAGCTGTAAGGCAGCCCCAAGAAACATGGAGAAGATAAAGAACAGGGCCATCTTATATTTTGCAAAGAGCTTGAACGCTTTCAATCCCAATTGCTCTATAATGGATGCTTCTTTGGCAATAGATTTTTGCGGAGGACATTTGGGCAGGGTAAAAGAATAAATACCCAGCGCAATGGCTGCCACTGCAGCAATCAGGAACTGGTTAGCATTACCCTTACTGCCGGAGAGATTGGTGGTCCACATAGCAGCAATAAATCCAATGGTACCCCATACCCTGATCGGGGGGAATACTTTTACCACATCGAAGCCTTCTCTTTTTAGTATGGTATAAGAAATGGCATTGGACAATGAGATGGTGGGCATATAGCAGATCATGGCTGCGAAAATGACATAGTATAAGGTATCGGCATCCTTTACATAAGGCACATAAAACAAAATGGCCCCGTAGAGGATGTGCAGGATACCATAGAGCCTTTCTGCATTTATCCACTTATCGGCAATGATACCTGTGAGTGCGGGCATGAACAGCGAAGAAAGCGCCAGCGTAGAAAAGATAGCTCCAAACTGAACACCGGTTCCCATTCCATTTCCAAAGAAATAGGTGGCAATAGTAATCAACCAGGCGCCCCAAACAAAGAACTGGAAGAAACTGAGTACTGTTAGTCTGAGTTTTAAATTCATGAGCCGTGTTTTGAGTTACAGAAAGCAATGAAAAGGGAAGATAAGGATTTTAGTGTTTTCAAGAGCATAACCACAAAGACTCCGCAGCACTAAGAAAACTGATTCCCTGTGCCTTGTGGCTGATTAATTCTTCGGCAGTTCGTAACTTTGCGGCCACTTAATTGTTACACTACCATGATCTCCCCTACCGATATATCTGCCGACCTGCAAGAGATAGCGATGAAA
>JAEUVL010000518.1 GCA_016786965.1 Chitinophagaceae bacterium | reverse complement strand
ATTTCAATATAAGGGGATGAAGAAAGGTCTCTGGCAATATGGCCTTATCACGGGGACAAAACCCTGACTGCATTTATCCTTAATCCTTTAACTTAGGTACTACAAAACTTTCTGCATGAAGAAGATCACCCTTTTCACATTCTGCCTGTTTGTTATGCAATACATTATTGCCCAAAAGAAACCGCTCGACCACTCAGTGTACAATGGCTGGCAGCACATTGGTGAGCGGATGATCAGTAATGATGGCAAGTGGGTGGTTTATACTATTGATCCGCAGGAAGGAGATAATGAACTGGTAATACAATCTGCTGATGCCAAATACAAAAAGTCGGTGCCAAGGGGATACAGTGCCTTAATTACTGAAGACAGCCGCTACGTGGTTTTTAAAATCAAGCCCTTCTATAAAGATACCCGGGAGGCGAAGATCAAAAAGAAAAAAACCGAGGATTTCCCTAAAGACTCTTTCGGTATAGTAGAGTTAGGTAAAGAAGAGATATGGAAGACCGAGAAAGTGAAAGGGTACAAAACGCCGTCAAAGACATTTGGCTGGGTGGCCTACCAACTGGACAAACCAGTTGACCAGCCCGGTAAACCTAAAGCAACAGAAAGTAATAATGGGAAAAAGGTGGCGGATAGTTTGAACAGGGTCATCGACTCACTAAAGCAGATCATCGAATCTATCCCGGTGCGCAAAAGCAGGAAGCGGGACCTGGATTATGATGAAGCAACTTATGGCGAAGGATCATCCTATAGCGATGAGTATGAAGATGCAGATGGCGATGAAGCAGGGAGCCTTCCTGCGGAAAAAGGAAATGACCTGGTGCTGCGTAAATTAGAAACAGGCGAAGAGATCATTTTTTATAAGGCATTGGAATACTATTTCAGTAAAACGGGTGATAAGCTGGTGGTGGAAAAAGCTAAAGACCCGCTTGATTCACTGAGTAAGCATTCCGTTTTGCTGTATGATCTGAAAGATGGCAAAACAACCACCCTGATCAATGGGGGAAATGATTTTAAGAATTTCGCTATGACTGATGATGGCTCCCAAATTGCTTTCCTGGCAGAAAGGGATGCCCGTCCAAAAGACCTGCAAAAATTTTACCGTATCTGGTATTATAAAACAGGTATGGACAGTGCCACTTTGCTGGCAGATAAGCATTCGGTTGATATGCAACTGGGAATGACGATAAGTGAATTTGGCAACCTGAATTTCAGTAAAAATGGTACACGGCTTTTCTTCGGTGTTGCACCCATTCAGCCACCAAAGGATACGAGCATTATAGAAATTGACAAACCAAAGCTGGATATCTGGCACTATAATGATGACTACCTGCAAACGGTACAAACCCTGCCGGCAAGATTAAGGGCCGCACAGCAGGAAAATTTCCTGGCAGTGTATGACCTGGAGAAGAAAACCATCAAACAACTGGGCAGTAAAGAAATACCGCAAGTATTACCAACCAACGAAGGCGACGGTGATACATTTGTCGGTGTGACAGATTTCGGTAAGAGAATTGAAAGCCAGTGGAGAGGAAATACGCTTAAAGATATTTATGCGATCGATGTAAACACCGGCAGTAAAAAACTGGTGAAGGAAAACCTGTTTGGGCAGGTATATCCATCTGCTGCCGGAAAGTATATCATGTGGTACGACCGGAAGGAGAAGAATTATTTTACCTGGGACGGGGCAGAAACAAGAAATATTACTTCAGGCATTAAAGTACCATTGTACCAGGAGGATTGGGACACGCCGGATGAGCCTCAGCCTTATGGAGTGATGGGATGGCATGAAGGGGATTCGGCGGTGTATGTGTATGACAGGTATGATATATGGTGTATTAGCCCGAATCAGAAACTCGATATACTTCCTGAATATAATTTTCAGAAAAAGTATAGTATTAATTGGAATCCTATAAAATCGAGTTTTTATATTTTGAACTACAGCAATCCCGGAAGGATAAATCGAGTGTCGTACCGTCTTATTCGAATAAATGATGAGCAGAAATTTTTTAAGATAAATGAACCGGTTTATTTAAGTGAATTTCAGGATTCTGCAAAACTTGGTGGGGTGGCACAATTGAATTTTACGGAAGACTGGGACTGGTTTCATGTTAATTCTATTTCTATAGGCCTTTATTCTTATGGCTTATTTAATAAAGCAAAGAATAGTAATGTATTTATTTACACGAAAGAGAATTTTAGTAATTCTCCTGATATTTATATTAATCTAGGGGAACGAAGGAAAGTCGGCGGTTCTCTGAGTCCATGGATTTATAAAGGCGGTGACACCAAACTCTCCTCCATCAATCCTCAACAAAAAGACTATAACTGGGGCACCGCTGAACTCTTTAAATGGAAGGCTTATAATGGTAAGCAGGCAACTGGTCTTGTCTATAAACCGGAAGACTTTGATCCTAAGAAAAAATACCCGATGATCGTTTACTTCTATGAGAAGCTGAGCGATGAGTTATATGATTATAAAGAACCGGCACCTATCCGCAGTGCTGTGAATATTCCGTTTTTTGTAAGCCGTGGTTATATCATCTTTATACCAGATATCGAGTACAAGACCGGCTATCCGGGAAAGAGTGCCTATGATTATATAGTCAGCGGTACCAGGGCATTGGTAAAGCAAGGCTGGGTGGATAGTACGAATATGGCCCTGCAAGGTCATAGCTGGGGTGGCTACCAGGCGGCACAGGTAGCAACTATGACAAAACTTTTCAAAGCGGTGTGGGCCGGTGCCCCTGTTGCGAATATGACAAGTGCTTATGGCGGTATAAGGTGGGAGAGCGGAGTGGCGCGGCAGTTTCAGTATGAGAAAACACAGAGCCGCATCGGCGGTACTTTATGGGAAAAGCTTCCCCTGTACCTGGAAAACTCTCCGTTGTTTCATTTGAATAAAGTGACTGCCCCGATGGTCAT
>JAEUVL010000495.1 GCA_016786965.1 Chitinophagaceae bacterium | reverse complement strand
ACTTATACACCGGCAAGATCAAAATTTCGTGTATGGGCACCCTTTGCAGACAATGTACAGATAAACTTATACAAAGAAGGAGATGGTGGTAAGGCATTGCAACAAATAGCGATGGAAAAAGGGGAGGAGGGAACCTGGTGGACGGTTATTAACGGCGATCAACTGGGAATCTTCTATACCTATATGGTGGACAGAAATGGGCAATGGAGCCAGGAAGTGCCCGATCCTTATGCTAAGGCCATGGGAGTGAATGGTAAAAGGGCGATGGTGGTTGACCTTGCCAAAACCAACCCTGCCAACTGGGCAAAAGATAAAAGTCCTGCTTTTGTCAATAAGACCGATGCCATTATTTATGAACTTCATGTAAGAGATGCCAGCATTTCATCTACTTCCGGCATACAACAGAAAGGAAAATTTCTCGGACTTACTGAGACCGGTACAAAGAATGCAGCTGGTCTTTCCACCGGGCTGGATCATATAAAAGAACTCGGCGTTACCCATGTGCACCTGCTGCCGGTGTATGATTTTAATTCCATTGATGAAACAAAACCCGATGCCAAATACAACTGGGGCTATGACCCGTTGAACTATAATGTACCCGAAGGCTCTTATGCCACCAACCCGTATGACGGGGTGACGAGGATCAAAGAATTCAAACAACTGGTGCAAACTTTTCATGCAAATGGACTGCGGGTAGTGATGGATGTAGTGTATAATCACACAGCACTGACAGAGACCTCCAATTTCAATCAACTGGTGCCGGGCTATTATTACCGTCAGACAAAAGATGGCAAGTTTTCCAATGCCACCGCCTGCGGCAATGAAACCGCCAGCGAAAGGGCGATGTTCCGCAAGTTCATGCTGGAGTCGATGTTGTATTGGGTGAAGGAGTATCATATTGATGGCTTCCGGGTGGATTTGATGGGGGTGCATGATATTGCCACCATGAACCTGATCTCTAAAGAACTGCATAAAATAAGGCCTGATATATTATTATATGGAGAGGGGTGGACAGCGGGAGCTTCGCCGCTGCCTGACTCACTCAGGGCATTAAAAGCCAATGCACATAAACTTGACCGTATTGCCGTTTTCAGCGATGATCTCAGGGATGGCATTAAAGGGAGTGTGTTTGAACATGAAGACAAGGGCTTTGCCAGTGGTAAACCAGGCATGGAGGAAAGTATAAAGTTTGGTATCGTGGCCAGTTGCAAACACCCCCAGGTAGATTACAGCAAGGTAAATTATTCAAAAGCCCCCTATGCTGCACAGCCCTACCAAACTGTAAGCTATGCCGAATGTCACGATAATCATGTATTGTGGGATAAGCTTGGTATTTCCGCCAAAGATGCCACGGAAGAGGAACGGATCAATATGCACAAACTGGCCTTATCCATTGTGCTCACGTCACAAGGTATTTGCTTCTTACATGCAGGAACAGAATTTTTGCGCAGCAAGAAAGGAGTGGAGAACTCTTTTGAATCGCCTGACAGCATCAATGCCATTGACTGGGATTTGAAAACCGCCAACAAAGAAGTATTTGATTATGTAAAGGCATTGGTTAAAATGCGGAAAGAACATCCGGCTTTCAGGATGATGACCAGAAACCAGTTGGTTAAGGCAATCAGCTTTGATAATGGTATTCAAACACCGCCGGGCATGCTCAGTTATTCAATCAATGGAGGTTCTTTAAATGATAACTGGAAACGGCTTTTTATTGTTTTTTGGGGAAAGTCTGTCAGTTCATTAACTCCACTTCCACCCGGAAAATGGAAGCAAGTGATTACTAATAATCAAGCAAAAGAACCAAAAGCTGTGACGGGTGAAATTTTCCTGGCCCCATACAGCTGCAATATTCTTTATCAATAAGCACATTCATTTCTTAACAATAAATTGTATCATCATTATAGTTGGATTGCCAACTATTACGATGTACAACTGTTGCAGTTGCAGTACATCAGTCAGTATATTTTCTTCTATTCAAAAGAAATAAAATCTGGTATGCGTTAATAAGCGTACATTACATGCCAACATCGGTCTTCTTTATTACTCCCCCCGCTCTGATTTAATGTTAATAATACTTCTGTTCTTTGTATGCCACTGGTATTTGGCGATCTTTTCTCAAACTTTTCTCCAACACCGTTACGCATCGCATGCTGCCTTCAGCATGAACAAATTCTGGGAACGCTTTTTTTACCTGCTGGCCTATATAGGCCAGGGTTCATCGTATGTAAGTCCGAGAGTGTATGCCATTATGCACCGGATGCATCATGCGTACACGGATACGGAGAAAGATCCCCATTCACCCAAGTATGATGATAATCTCTGGATAATGATGTGGCGCAGCCGCAACTTTACGTCTGGTGTATTCAATGGTAAGATCGCCATTGAAGAAAGATTCTTAAAGAACCTGCCCGACTGGCCTGCACTGGACCGTATTGCGCATAACTGGTTGTCGCGGGTGGGATGGATAGCATTCTATATCACTTTTTATATCCTCTTTGCGCCATCGGCCTGGTGGTATTTACTGATACCTATCCATATTGTGATGCTGCCATTGCATGGTGCTGTGATTAACTGGTTTGCCCATAAGTATGGTTCAGTGAATTTTAAAATGGACAATACCTCAAAGAATTTATATCCCATGGACCTTTTCCTGATGGGGGAGGCCTATCATAATAATCACCACAAAACGCCATCTGCCATCAACTTTGGCAAGCGCTGGTATGAGTTTGATCCTACTTATCCCATCATCCGCTTCCTCAGCTGGGTGAAAGTGATCAAGGTAAATAAGATCAACCGGAGCAGCAATGTGGAACTGGAATAAAGAATTTCTTTAAATATATTAGACAAAAGCCATGGAGAATTTATTCTTGATGGCTTTTTCTTTTGTAAGCGCAATGAATAAAACAGCCAATGCAGGATCTATGTGGTTCTTATTTCCGTTTTCCGCAGATCGAGAATGATCCAAAGCACCACAAAACTCAGTAATGCGGCAAAGAAACACCAGACTGAGATCACAAACCCATGGTAAAAGGTGATGGCGAAAAGATAAGATGCCAGGAACACCACTCCCAACCATTTCATTTTCTTAATGCCTGAAATGAAAGGGGTGACGATAGTAGCCGCAATGTATAGAACGCTAAAGGCAACGACCATTTTTTTGACCAACGAAGGGATAGCAAACTCATAATGCAGGTGCTCATACACAGCCGAACTGGACGCATCCGGACAGGTAAAGCAGAATGGTGTTATCACTTCAACAGGGTAGCTAAAAAGGATGATGCTGACACCCACAGCCACTAATGCACCTGTCCATACGAACAGGCGGATGATCTTCTTTCGCTTCGGTTGTTTTTCCATCAACCAGACCGAGAATGGTATCCAAAACGGCCATACGGCCATGGCAAACACGAGGAACGTGTATGTAAAGAATGGCTGCCAGGATGTGAGTGCCGGATCCCTCAATGATAACCAAAGCATTCCTTCGGTAAACTGCTGTATAGAAAATAAAATCGGGATGGTGCCAAATGCCCGTTGGGGGTTGCTCTGTGCTTTGACCACCGACACAATTCCTATTGCACCCAGTACGGCGCTGGCGCCGAAGCTGGCAGTAGCTGAAAAACACATAGCGTTGGTTGTTGTTGAGGGCTTGAAGATACGGGATAATACACTGTGCCCGCAAGGTAAACGGGCACTAGAAGAACTTGCTTATTTTCGAACTAAATATTTAACCATGTCATCGTCTTCCCGCCGCCGGTTCATTGCCAATACCAGTGCTGCTGCTATAGCAGGAACATTTATATTCGCTGACAATACCAAACAGCGAAAGGAAATGAAAAATGTATTTGTCCATCATGTGTATTTCTGGCTAAAGAATGCCGGTAATGAGGAAGACCTCAGTAAACTGGTGGCCGGATTAAAGAAATTATCGGCTGTAAAGACCATCCGGCAGTTTCATATTGGTAAACCTGCTTCTACCAGCCGGGAGGTGATCGATGGCTCGTATGCTGTATCCTGGTTAGTGCTGTTTGATAACAAGGCCGACCAGGACAGTTATCAGACAGACCCTGTACACCTGGAATTCATTGCCAATTGTTCCATG
Source organism: Chitinophagaceae bacterium (assembly GCA_016786965.1). Taxonomy (GTDB): domain Bacteria; phylum Bacteroidota; class Bacteroidia; order Chitinophagales; family Chitinophagaceae; genus JJ008. The sequence goes on along the minus strand of JAEUVL010000495.1, from coordinate 463 downwards.
CTCTGGCAAAAAGTGGTGGTATATGATTCGGTTGATATGCAGGCACCCGGAGAGTGATGGCTGTTAATTTAATGACAGTTGCATCAATCCTGCTGCCGTATCCTTTTATCAGCGATTATTTTAGTTCATAGGTAAAATGAGTGGCGTGAAGTGAACTGTCGCTTTTCGTTTTTGTGTAAAAATCTATCGCCTGCTGATCATCAGCTTCTGCTTCCACATAGGCATGATCAAACCCTTTTTCTTTACAATAAGTTTTTAAATACTCTATCAGTTTGATACCAGTGCCTTTCCGCTGAAAATCTTTTCTTACGCCGACATCATATATATAAGCAACTGGTTTGGCAGAGTAATAACTGTGCAAAACATACACTGTTAGTCCTCCTATGACCATGCCCCCATACCTGGCCACGAGCACCAAAAAATCTGGCTTATTGAGCAAATCGGCCAAGTATTGTTCGCCCGG
>JAEUVL010000429.1 GCA_016786965.1 Chitinophagaceae bacterium | reverse complement strand
AGAGGTTACGAGGTCACTTTCCGCTTTGCCCGTTTGCTGAAGCAATATGGTAAAGACATTTCTTCCAACCTGGGCAATAAGCAAGTAAAGCTTTTTACTGATTTTGATATACAGCCGGTATTGAACAAACAAACCATGACGCTGGATTATTTCGAAAATAAAAAACTGCACTTCCTGAAGTGGCAGGACGGAGTGCTGAAATCTATTCTCTGATAATTTTCATTGCCTGATAAAAACTACTGAAACCCGGGTGCTGTAACTTCATCTTTTAATATCATGGTGGAGTTGCACAATACTAAAGGATATCAGTTCATAGCAGGCTGGCTGGCTGCAAAAGGATACTCCCCGTTCCACTTCCAGCAGCAAAGCTGGCAGCAGATCATCAATAATGAAAGCGGTTTGGTAAATGCCCCTACCGGGTGTGGCAAAACTTTCTCCGTCTTTCTTGGTTCCCTCATTCAATTCATCAATCAGCATCCGGATGATTTCAAACAAAAAAAGAATAATGGGCTGCAGTTGTTATGGATAAGCCCCCTGCGGGCATTAGCCAAAGATATTGGCCGGGCCATGGAAGAAGTAATAACTGAGACCGGGCTGCTATGGAGAGTAGGCATTCGTAATGGTGACACCGATACTGCTGAAAGAGCCAAGCAAAAAAGGCAAATGCCGGAAGTGCTTATTATAACACCGGAAAGTTTGCACCTGCTGCTGGCGCAAAAAGGATATCCTGATTTTTTCTCCTCGCTTAAAATAATTGCGGTAGATGAATGGCATGAGTTGCTGGGTTCCAAAAGAGGTGTACAGGTGGAGCTGGCAATTTCAAGGATCGTAAATTGCCAACCGGCGATGGAGAACGGAAGGTCTTCAGTTTGGGGAATATCCGCCACCATTGGCAACTTAGAAGAAGCGAAAGAGGTATTACTGGCCCCTTTGCAAAAAAGCGGAGTGATCATAAAAGCACAACTGCAAAAACAAATTGAAGTAGAGTCTATTTTCCCTGATGAAATAGAAAAATATCCCTGGGCGGGGCACTTAGGTATTAAACTGGCGCATAAGCTTATCCCTGTCATTCAGCAAAGCCGCACCACCCTTATCTTTATCAATACCAGGGGTATGAGTGAGACCTGGTATCAAACCCTGCTTACAGCATGTCCTGATCTTGCCGGTTCTATCGCCCTGCATCATGGTTCTATTGATATGGAACTAAGAACATGGATCGAAGACAACCTGCACAGTGGTAACCTGAAAGCAGTTGTTTGTACCGCCAGTCTTGATCTCGGGGTTGACTTCCGTCCCGTAGAAACAGTGATACAAGTAGGTTCACCTAAAGGAGTAGCCAGGTTTTTACAACGGGCCGGCCGAAGCGGCCACAGTCCGGATGCAGTAAGCAAGATATATTTTCTGCCCACTCATTCATTAGAACTGATGGAGGCCGCCGCACTCAAAAAGGCCATTACAGAAAACATGATCGAAAGCCGGTATCCCCAATTACTCTGCTATGATGTGTTGCTGCAATACCTGAATACAATTGCGATATCAGATGGCTTTTCACCGGAAGAAACATACCGAGAGGTCATCTCTACTTACTGTTTCCGCCAACTGGCAGAAGAGGAATGGTACCAGTTGCTTCATTTCATTACCGAAGGTGGCCAGGCCATGCATCAATACGATGATTTTAAAAAAGTTGAAATAGACAATGGCTTATATGTGATCAAAAGCCGGAAAATTGCCATGCGCCACCGGATGCACATCGGCACTATTGTAAGTGATGCTATGCTGAAAGTAAAATTCCTAACCGGTGGATACATTGGTGTAATTGAAGAATATTTTATCTCCCGCCTGGAAGCAGGCGATGTATTTACATTGGCCGGAAGAAACCTGGAGTTTGTAATGATAAAAGATATGACGGTACTGGTGCGAAAATCCAACGCTAAAAAATCAATGGTGCCCAGTTGGAATGGCGGCCGAATGCCGCTCAGTGCCAACCTGGGAAAGAAATTAAGAGAACAGCTCTCGATAGCCGGCTCACGATCAACAACAGATGGATCAGCATTATCAGCAGAACTGATCGCCTTACAACCGCTTTTTGAATTGCAACAAAAAATATCCCATGTACCAAAAGAAAACGAGTTGCTGATCGAGCATATTGAAACCAAAGATGGCTTTCATCTTTTCGTGTATCCCTTCGAAGGAAGGCTGGTACATGAGGCAATGGCGGCCATACTAGCCTGGCGCATCAGCCGGATACGTCCCATCACTTTTTCTTTTGCCATGAATGATTATGGTTTTGAACTCCTGAGCGATCAGCCAATACCGGTGGATGATACGAATGTCTATGAATTGTTTTCACCGGATGATCTGCTGAATGATATTCAGCGCAGTGTCAACAGCACAGAAATGGCAAAGCGAAAATTCAGGGATGTAGCGGTGATCGGCGGTCTTATTTTCCAGGGCATGCCCGGAGAAAAAAAGAAGGCCCGCCATTTACAATCCTCCGCTTCTCTCCTGTTCAATGTATTCTCTGAATACGATCCCGGAAATATATTGCTGCGCCAATCTTACCAGGAGGTAATGGACCAGCAAATGGAAGAAGCCCGTTTAAGGGACATGCTGCTGCGCATACAGGAGTCAACCATTGTGATCCGTTTTCCGGAACAGCTTACTCCCTTCTGCTTCCCCGTAAAAGTGGACAGTATCCGGGAAGACCTTTCGTCAGAGAAACTGGAAGACCGGGTGAGGAAGATGCAGCAGCAATTGGAACAGTAACGATGTTTTGCTGTAGATTTGCCGCCTTGTATGCAAAACCCTGTTCCTCATATTATCCTGGGTAATATTTTCTGGATGTCGCCGGACAGAAGCCTGTTTTGGGAAGAACAAAATACCCTGATCGTAACAGATGTTCACCTCGGCAAAACAGGACATTTCAGAAAGGAAGGTATTGCCATCCCGCAAAAAGTGTACACCACCGATCTGCAACGGCTGATGGCCGCTTTATACTTTTATAAAGCGGAGCGGCTGATCATCGTTGGAGATTTTACACACAGTACCCAAAACAAAGAGCTGGATCTGTTCTTAAAATGGAGAAAAGATTTTTCCCAACTGCAAATAGATCTTGTTAAAGGCAATCATGACATCTTAGATGATCAGTGGTATACCGAAGGAGCTGTAACGCTTCATCCCTGGCAATTAGAGATCGGGAAATTTGGTTTTCGGCATGAAGACAAGCGGTATCAAAAGATGTATGCCAACAGCAAGGCATTCTATATTTTCAGCGGACATGTACATCCCGCCTATCTGTTGAAAGGAAAGGGGAAGCAATCGCTGAAATTTCCCTGTTATTATTTTAGAAAAGACAGCTGTGTGTTACCTGCTTTCAGTCATTTTACTGGTGGCTACCTGGTAACGCCGGAGAAAGAGGAAAATGTTTTTGCGATCGTGGAAAATTCGATCATGAAAATGACCTAGTGTTTTTTGCGCAGTTGATTATAATCCAGGAAATAGATAAAGCGAATGGTAAACTCATTCCCATGATTGAGAGAGAATAATTCACCCAGGTTACGGAGATAGGTATTCTTCCCGGTCAGGTTCACCACCTCATCATCTCCCAGCCAATTTTTATACCCTAATATAAGACGGCTGCCCAGGCGAAAATCCCAGGTAAGAAACGCATCCACATTAAAGGCATTATAATTTTCATCCTGCCCGTTTATGAAAGGTCTTGACAATAAATATCCTTTGCTGTCCACATTATGAAAACTGATATAGCTTACTTTGTTCCAGTAATGTCTTGCCCGCAGAGTGAGGTTCATGCGGGAGGTGAAATTATAAATACCCGATAATACAGAGATAAAATCACGGTTGTCGCGGAATCCAACGATCGGCTCGCCATTGATTTCTCTGGCAAAGGCAAAACCCAACTGGTTCTCTTCAAAATGGGAATCTGTTTGCAGGTCCAGTGAAAATCTGTTGGTAAAGCGGAAACGCATTCCCAGGCTGATACTGTGATAGAAGTTATCATAATCAGGTGCCAGTGCGTAAGCACCGCCAAACCGAACAAAAAGTTTCTTGCGGCTGTCAGTACTGCCTCCAATATCAAGTGAGTAATTGGTGGGGTAACTGAGGTAGCGGCCGTCTGTTCTCAGCTCAAAATAATTACGCTCCTGCCCCGGTATTACAGTTGCCTCAACGCTAACATCCCAAAAGTTTTTGAATACCCAAAAAGCGGAACCTGCCACACTAAAGCGGCTGAAACCATAAGGCTGATATAAATATTGCAGGGTGGGACTGATGGAGTAACTATAGGTAATAAAGTTTTGGGTAGGTTGTGGTTGCCGAAAGCTAAGGCTGCCCCGGTAAGTCACTTCATTAGGAGCTGTAAGGATACCAAGGTCATTGGGGTCATAGCGTTTCGACTCCACATTGCCTGACAGGTAATAATTCCATTTGCCTCCTACTTTATCATAACGCAGCGTAGTGTTGTATCCGTCATAAGGGTTAGCTCCCCATATCTTACTGTACCGGGCTGTACCCCGCAACACTTTTGTATTCTTCTTATTATACAAAGCCACATCCACCGCTGTTACATTCGCATCCCGGCCGTTACCATTCCTGATCACATTGGTATTGGTGAATGTAACATAAGACCGGCCTTTGAAAGCCTGGTCCAGCACCACAATATTATAATTCGCCAGCGCAGATGTTTCTATGACAGAGTCCTTCCCTGTAATAGTATTCCTGATCTTAGCTTCCATCGGGGCTGTAACGGCATTGAAAATACCGACCCCCAATTTTTTTTCAGTCCTGCCGGAGAACTTGGTCGCATTGTATAGTTGTGTAACAGATGGGTTCTTAACGATGGTCCAGTTGGGATTAGCCCCTACAAATCCTCTTACTCCAAAATAACCATCCGGGGTAGCACCGATCCGGCGGGAATAGAAGAGGTTAGCTTTATTAAATATCTCGGTGCCCTCGGTAAAGAACTGGCGGTTCTCTGTGAAGCGCACCTCGTAGGGTGTCAGGTTGTTTACTACATTATCAGAGATCACCTGGCCAAAGTCAGGGATCAGGGTAGCGTCGAGTGTAAAGCTTTCATTCAATCCGTACTTAACATCCATACCACCATTGCGAAGCCATTCATTCAGCCGCCCGTTGGGCTGCGGAGAATTCCGGTAACCCGTAGTAACATATGGCGAAAAACTAAGGCGCAACGGAGGAATGATATTCTTTAAGCCATTCAGGTCTCCAAACTGGTTCACAAAGCCATTCACCTGTGGATTCACCGGGCTCCAGTAGCTGCTCTCATTGGTGCGGCGGATAAAGCGAAGCAATTGCAAGCCCCAACTCTGCACTTCTTTCTTTGAAAAACGAAGGGAGATGTATGGAATGCGCATTTCCACGGACCAGCCATTAGCCTGCATATGGACCTTACTATCCCATACTGCATCCCAGGTCTTATCACCGGGACTAAATTCATCGCCCATATTGGGCCCGAGCCTGGCATCCGTTTGCACATTAGCCGTAGTAACGAGAAACTGGAACCCATTCTGGTTATCGTTATAAGTATCGAAGAAGACCGCGAAATAATCCACGTCGCTTTGTTGTTCACCGTCACGGGCGGTTATTTGTTTGCGGATAAGTGACGGATCATCATACAGAAAGGCACCCACATAGATCGCAAAGTTGTCGTAAGCGATCTTTACATCTGTTTTTTGTGAACAGGGTAATCCATAAGTAGGAAAGTTTTGTACAAAATCTGAAATGGCAGGTAAGGTGCTCCAAATTGCATCATCCAGGCGGCCATCTATTTTGGGGGCCTGCTCTGTTTTGATAGCTTCAACAGCCTTATTTTGGGAAAAAAGTTCTCCGCAAATCAATACCAAGGGTAGCCAGATATAATTTCTAAACGTCATGCAATTGTTGATACGGTCAAAGATAACAGACAAAATTGAGGGGTGGAAGGCTGCCCTCAAAAACCGGGAAAAAACAATTGTTTATGGCGTAAAAAGGCTAATTCATCCTCTTTTTCAACGAAGTAACCTGCTCCTGTAAATCCGAAACCATACTGGTAAGTTGGTTCATATCCCAGCGCTGCTGTGTATTGGCACGGGAAATCACCATTTGGGCTTGCCACATTTCCAGTATCTCGTCAGAATTTACGGTATAAGGATGAAAGGAAGGGTTATCGCTTACTAAGGTCAGCTTGTTCTTTTGGCGCTGGTTCTTTTGCACCCGCTTATATACAACCCCTTCATTTCGGGAAACCACGATACAGGCGGCATTATTTTTCACATCGTCCAGGCTATCTACTTTTTCACCCACGATCACAGAACCACTGGGCGTTGGCAGCATAGAATCTCCAATGATCTCAAAGGCACGGTAATTACCCCCGGTAAGCATGGGTAAAGTGAATGTATTCAATTCATCAATAAACTCAGGGTCGGCATAACCTGCCAGGTAACCGGCCGCGGCCTTTACCGGCACAAAAGGAATATCCGAACGGCCCTGCGCCAGCTTCATGGCGCGGCGCTTGGCCATGTAATTACTTTTGTTATCACTCAGGTCCTTGCGCAGAATATCATCCAGTGTCAGTTTGAACATATCACACACTACTTCCAGCACATCAATACGGGGCTCCGCTCTCTCTTCTTCATATGCTCCCAGCAGGGAACGTTTGATCCGCAATTTATTAGCGAACTCTTCCTGCGTCCAGCCCCTGAGCTTACGCAGGTACTTCATGTTTTGATTGGAAATGGCCATAGCTGACTAATTAAGTTAGTGCAAAATACTAATTATTTTAGATAAACAAAATATTTTTTTACCAATTACTAACGCTGATCGTATTGATCATTATAAATAATATACAGAAAGACACCGCTGATGAAAACTATAGCAATAACAACTATCCACCTGTGGTGTTACTGCCATTCATGCCAACCCCTTTTTGGCGAAGCCAGAAAAAACAAAGATTTTTGCTGCGTATGACAAAAAAAGCAAAACCATCTCCTAAGAAAAGTAAACCTGCTCCTGCCGCCAAGCCCAAAGCTTCCGTAAAAAAAGAGAAACCCGTAATTCTTATTACCAATGATGATGGGGTGACAGCCCCCGGCATTCAAAACCTCGTGGAGGCCGTTAAAGACATGGGCAAGATAGTAGTGGTGGCACCGGATAAACCACAGTCAGGCATGGGGCATGCCATTACCATTGGCCAGCCATTGCGCCTGCATAAACTGCATACTATTGATAATGTGGAAACATGGTCCTGCACCGGCACCCCCGTTGATTGTGTAAAACTGGCTGTTGACAAAGTACTCCACCGCAAGCCAGATATTTGTCTTAGTGGTATCAATCATGGCGCTAATCATAGTATCAATGTCATCTACTCCGGCACGATGTCCGCTGCCGTGGAAGCCGCTATCGAAAGCATCCCTTCCGCCGGCTTCTCCTTACTCGATTACCGCATTGATGCTGATTTTACCGGCGCCCGCAAATATGTGCGCCTTATTGTAGAAAAAATGCTCCGCACCAAACTCGACAAACACACGGTGCTGAATGTGAACATCCCTGCCGTGGCAACGGAACTATTAAAAGGCTTCAAGATCTGCAAGCAGGCCTATGCCAAATACGAAGAAGACTTCATTGAACGAAACGACCCCCACGGACGCCACTATTACTGGCTTACCGGGGAGTTTGTCAACTTTGATAAAGGCACTGATACGGATGTGTGGGCACTGGCCAATAATTATGTAAGTGTGGTCCCTGTACAATTTGACCTCACCAATTACGTTTTAAAATCCAAACTGGAAAAACTCTGGAAATAAACCGACCGGAGCATCCGCTAAACCAAAAACCACCCGCCCATGATTTTTACCAAAGACAACCTGCGCCTGGGATTAGCATTAGGCTTACTCGGCCCCCTGCTCGGTCTTATCGTAGTATATTTCATCAAGTTCCCTTCGTATACCTTCAAAGAATTCCTGGATTATTTCATGCATGATAACCGGATGATCACTTCCATCGGCTCGCTGTCGCTGCTGGCCAATGCCATCCTCTTTACCGTGTATGTAAACACCCACCGCGACCAGACCGCTAAAGGTATTTTTATAGTTACCCTGGTATATGGTATCGGCATACTGGTATTAAAAGTGTTCAATTAAGCATAAAAGATCATGAGGCCAGCGGCATTACTACTATCAGCTTTCGTTGCAGCCTGTCCCGGCCCCCAGGCGGGATCGCACACTTGTACGTCTGGTAATTCTATTGAGCATTGGCGAATACCCTATTCTCTTTTCATCATTCCCTGTTCACCATGAAATATTATCTTATTGCTGGTGAAGCTTCCGGCGACCTGCACGGTTCCAACCTCATCAAAGAATTAAGAAAACTTGATGGCACCTCCCAATTCCGCTGCTGGGGTGGTGATAAAATGCAAGAACAGGGCGCCCGCCTGATGAAACATTACCGGGAGCTGGCCTTTATGGGCTTCACCGAAGTACTGATGAACCTCCGCACCATTTTCCGCAACCTGGCCTTTTGCAAAGAAGATATTTTACAATACCAGCCCGATACACTTATACTTATTGATTATCCCGGCTTCAACCTGCGCATAGCCAAATGGGCTAAGCAACAGGGCCTCCGGATCATCTACTATATATCTCCGCAGGTATGGGCCTGGAAAGCCAACCGGGTAAAGAGCATGAAAGAATGTATTGATACCATGCTCGTCATACTTCCTTTTGAAAAAGACTATTTTAAAAACAAATGGAACTGGGAGGTGGAGTATGTGGGGCATCCCCTGATTGAAGTAGTGGAAGACCAAAAATCAAAAGTCAAAAGTCAAAAACTATCGGATAAGCCCATCATTGCTCTATTACCCGGCAGCCGCAAACAGGAAATACTAAAGAAACTTCCGGTGATGCTGGAAGTAAGTAAACGCTATCCGCAGTACCAGTTCATCGTAGCCAAAGCACCGGGTGCTGATGAAAGTTTTTATGAAGCGTTGCTGAAAGATTATGCCAATGTATCCTATGTGGCCAACAGGACCTACGACCTCCTGCTCCAATCCAAAGCAGCATTGGTTACATCCGGAACAGCCACACTGGAAACAGCATTATTCGGTGT
>JAEUVL010000428.1 GCA_016786965.1 Chitinophagaceae bacterium | reverse complement strand
CATGACATTTGAAAACCCTTGCATGACATCTGAAAACCGTTACATGGCATTTGAAAACCGATACATGCCACATCTATCCCGCTGCAGTAAACAGGAACGGCCCTGCAAAAGACATGAATTGTCCTGCAGACCACAACTGTTAAAATGCGCAGCATAACTATCCCGCTGCAAACGGCAGGTGCGGCCATTCACTCAAGAACTTAGCTCAAACAGTTAACCGGAATTTCGCCGCATACGACCGGAGAAACAGCGCAACCGGGAAGTATCTTTCAGCAAAGCATATCACCAGCCCTGCAGGCAATCCGGATCAAAACACAACCGGCAGGAACAGAGAAACATTAAACTTTAAACCTTGAACTTTAAACATCGAACACACAACACACCACATCTACCATTAAACATCAAACATGTCCGCCCTCGCAACACCTCACCACTACCCCGCAACTCACTTTTAACAAAAATTAAGATTGGAGTTTTTTCCCATACTTCAACAGTAATTTACTTTGCACTCCGTTTCCGTTTTCACCAACCATACTCCATAATCACTTCAACAGTTTTTTAATTCGTAAAACCCGTTGTGAAGTGATATTTTTTTGCCCTGTAGTAAAACCCTCCGCCATCGTGCGTCATGCCGGCCATTCTCCGCCGCTGCATGTCCCATCGTACCAATCGTATTCACTGATTATTATTACTGAATACATTTTTTCAATCCAATCATTTTCAACAATCTTTTTAATATTTATAATTATGCAACGTAGCGACGAATCAAATATCGGAATGTTCAATTCCACTTATTATCATCTGTCCACTAATCAGTCCAAATGGGCAACACAAACAGCGCTGAAGCAATCGGTCAACCAGTTCAAAACAGAGCTCACCACACTCGCCGAAATAGCCAGGGATGCAGGGCGCACTATTGCCGGTGTCACATTGTCAAAAGAAATGATGAAGCGGCTCACGGTAGATAAAGCAATGGCCCTGTCCGGAAAGCTGGTGGCCTTTGCCAGTACCATGAAATACTATGAACTGAAAGAGGCAATGACGTTCACTAAAAGCAATATAAGTCGCCAGGGAGTGGCCGCTATTTGCAGCATCTGCAACAGCATACTCGCAGAGCTGAATACCTATGCAGGCCAATTGACGGACTACGATGTTACTCCAGCCGGTATCGAAGCCTTCAGCGAACTCATCAGTGAATATGAGAAATCGGCCTCTTCTCCCCGCAATGCCGCCGCTTCCCGCAAGGCATTGAACCTCGCCCTCAAAAACAAGATCAGAGAGATCAAGGCATTGCTGAAAGAACAGATAGACACCCTCATGCTGCCTTACAAGGAAAATGATAAAGTGTTCTATGAAGAGTACCGCAATAACCGTATCATCATCGATCCAAAGACCAGCTTCACACAGCTCAGCGGTATCGTTACCAATGTCACTACCAAAGAGCCCGTTAAGAATGCGCTGGTATCCGTAGCAGATACTAATTATCTCACCAATACCAGGAAGGACGGCACCTTTAACCTGCGCATTCCACAGCCCGGCACAGTGAATGTAAAAGTAGAACTGTTCGGCTACGAAGCAGCCACCTTCAGCGGCGTGGAAATAAAACTCGGTAAGAACACAGAGTTACCGATCACCCTCAAAGCCGTTTAACCATACTTCCACACTTCCGCAAGAGCATGAAAACAAAGCCCTGTAAGTGTTAACCTTTGGAAGGTTGTGAACCTTCCAAAGGTTGAGAACACTTACAGGGCTTATTTTTTACTCCCATATCACCGGAATAGTAAAAGCAAAACATCAACGCTACTATCACAACTTAAACAGGCAGTTGCAAAGCATCCCTCCCTCATTCCCAAATTCTCAAATTCCTTCATTCCTTCATTCCCAAATCCCCTCATTCTCAAATTCTCAAATTCCCTCATTCCCAAATTCTCAAATCCCTTCATTCTCAAATTCCTTCATTCTCAAATTCCTTCATTCCCAAATTCTCAAATTATCTCACTTCCATTCCTGCTGCACACCGCCAAACACCGGTGCATAATTCAGGTACTGAACAAAACGGGGCATAGCCGCCCGGTTAGCACTCGCCGCATGAGGCAACGCATGATGCCAGATGATAAGATCACCCGCCGCCGCCGCAACAGGTACCGCACCCAATGGGTACAGGTCCTCCTTCCTCGGTTCATTACCCGCAGGTAGTGCATCTAACCAATCACTGATCCGGTGATGAAAACCGGGCACCACCGTAAATGCGCCCTGCGAAGCAGAAGTATCAGTTAGATACAATATCCCCTGCGTACCAAACGGTATCGGCTGCACCAGGCTCACATCCCAGTGCAAACGGGAAGCCGGAAACTTCCACCCAGTCGTTTCAGGAGGATTAAAGCCTAGCTTATCAGTGTTCACCATAATATCCCGTCTGTTCCAGAGTTGTTCATAGGCTTTCCTGATGCGGGGCGACCGGCGGTTCCTTTCAATCAACGGGTGCTGAAAAAGTGGCACCATGATACCTTCCCGGTGTACATGTGGCCGGTACCAGCTAAGCGGATCGTTCAGGTCAATGTCTAATTGTTCGCACATAAAGGCGACCGTTTCCTCACAGTCCTCCCGGGAGATCGCATTCCGTACGATCACATAGCCGTTATCATTCCAGAATTCCATCTCCGCAGCAGACAACACCTTTTCTTCATCAGCAGCTATCGGTACAAACCCTCCCTGGCTTTGCAGTACAGCATTGAACTCCTGTATTCGTTCCTCATCGATCATTCCCTGGTTTACCCGGATGATCCATTGTTCAAGATCATCAAAGCCCGGTGCATCCTGGAATAATTTCATCAATGTTTGTTCCAGCCCAAGGTGTAAAGTGTTCAGCAGAAAATTATCCGTTTCCCATTCATGCTGCAATGCATCCATCGGCAGCAGGCCATTACGTTTGGCAACAGCCTTCGCCCAATATCTTTTCAGGTGCATAATGCCAATAGCGCCGGTTTCAGCAGAAGAAGGAAGTATCAGTTCATCAGGCGGCATCGGGAGAAGAATTGTTTAGGCAAATTATAGGTATTGGACATTAAAAATACATTTTTGCACACAGCCTGTATGTAAAAAAATCCCTGTTCATCCATCCAATCCGTGTCATCCGTGTTCCTGTATTTCAAAAATCCCATTTACACTGCGCAGCAGAGTAAAAAATCCATTCTTATCCGTCCCACCCTTCTCATCTCCCGTTTAGACGGGACAGGCTGTGTGCTTGTATTTAAAAAAATCTGTCTTAATCCATCCAATCCGTGTAATCCGTGTTCCTGTATTTCAATAATCCCCTTTACACTGCGCAGCAGTATAAAAAATCCATCCTCATCCGTCCAGTCCGTCCCATCCGTGTGCTTGTATTTCAATAACCCCGTTTTCCTGTATTTAAAAAAATCCCTGTTCATCCATCCAATCCGTGTCATCCGTGTTCCTGTATTAACTCTTCCCTTTTGATTTATCAAAATAATCCGTGTTCCTGTATTTCAAAAATCCCATTTACACTGCGCAGCAGAGTAAAAAATCTGTGTTCATCCATCCAACCCGTGTCATCAGTGTGCATGTATTCTGTATTAAAAAAAATCCCGGACATTACTCCGGGATCAAATACTATAAAGCATCAGCAGCAATTACTTCAGCGTAAAGCCCTCCAAGAATTTGGTATTAAAATCACCACTGCGGAACCGCTCATCCTTCATCAGTTGCAGATGGAAAGGAATAGTCGTCTTCACTCCTTCTATCACATATTCACTCAGTGCCCTGTACATCGTATCGATCGCTTCGTTGCGGGTACGGGCCACAGTGATAAGCTTACCGATCATAGAATCATAGTAAGGAGGTATCACATACCCGGCATACACATGACTGTCCACCCGCACACCATGTCCGCCCGGCTGGTGCAGCGTGGTGATCTTTCCCGGTGACGGACGAAAATCATTATACGGATCTTCCGCATTGATCCGGCATTCGATCGAATGCATCTGCGGGAAATAATCCTCGCCGCTTATCTTTTCACCCGCCGCTATTTTTATCTGTTCTTTTATCAGGTCAAAATTGATCACCTCTTCCGTTACACAATGCTCCACCTGTATCCGGGTGTTCATTTCCATAAAGTAGAAGTTGCGGTGCTTGTCCACCAGGAACTCTATCGTACCCACACTTTCATAGTTGATGGCCCCGGCCGCTTTCTTCGCTGCCTCTCCCATCTTAAAACGGAGTTCATCCGTCATAAAAGGAGAAGGAGATTCTTCCACCAGTTTTTGATGGCGGCGTTGGATAGAGCAGTCCCTTTCACTCAGGTGGCACACATTACCATACTGGTCACCCGCCACCTGTATCTCAATATGCCTAGGCTCCTCCACAAATTTTTCCATGTAGATGCCATCATTCTTAAAAGAAGCCGCCGCCTCCGCCTTCGCCGTATCATACGCCTTCTCCAGTTCGCTTTCCTCCCATACAATGCGCATGCCCTTACCGCCGCCGCCCGCTGTCGCCTTCAGTATCACCGGGTATCCCATGTCCTTCGCCAGGCCCTTCGCTTCATCCACACTTTGCAGCAGGCCTTGTCCGCCCGGCACCACCGGCACACCCGCTTTGATCATTGTATCCTTCGCGGTGATCTTATCCCCCATGGAATTGATCATATCAGGCGTCGGGCCAATGAACTTAATACCATGATCGTTACATATCTGTGCAAACTTGGCATTCTCCGCCAGGAATCCATAACCCGGATGAATCGCATCCGCATTGGTGATCTCCGCTGCCGCCATGATATGGGCCACATTCAGGTAAGAGTCAGAACTCTGGGGTTTACCAATACAAACCGCTTCATCAGCAAATTTCACATGCAGGCTGTCCCTGTCAGCAGTAGAATAAACAGCCACGGTCTTAATACCCATCTCACGGCAGGTACGGATGACACGCAGCGCAATTTCTCCACGGTTGGCGATCAATATCTTTTTAAACATGAAATCAATTTGAAAATTTGATGATTTGAAAAATTTGAAAATTACAAGCAGCCAATGATGAAAGAAATATCATTCACAAATTGGCACATTTTCAAATTTGCAAATTAGCTGGGTTCCACCAAAAACAGCGGCTGATCATACTCCACCGGTGAAGCATCATCCACCAGCACCTTCACGATCTTTCCTTTCACTTCGCTTTCGATCTCGTTGAATAGTTTCATCGCTTCGATGATACACACCACGGTACCTGGCGTCACTTCAGTTCCGATATCCGCCAGGTTAGGTTTATCCGGAGATGACTTACGGTAGAAGGTACCGATCATCGGGCTTTTAATAGTAATGGTATTCGCCGCCGCAGGCGCTGCTTCAGCAGCTTTGGGTTTTTCAGCCGCAGCAGCAGGCTGGCTCGCCGCCGCCGCAGGGGCCACTGCATGAACAGGCGCAGCATGGGCCGGAGCAGCAGCCGACACCACCTGGGTGATATGCTCCTCCTTCTGTTTGATAGTGACCCGGAAGTCCTTTTGCTCAATAGTCAGTTCGCCAATATTCGATTTGTTGACCATTTTGATCAACTCCTGAATTTGCTTGAAGTCCATGTTTTTCAATTTAATAGACGATTTTGGTTTTAGAAGAACCCCCGTTATTCCGGAGACGGGGCTAAGGTAATGAAATCAGCCGCAGAATATCAAGGATTTTT
>JAEUVL010000422.1 GCA_016786965.1 Chitinophagaceae bacterium | reverse complement strand
CTGTTTGAAGAAGCAGAAGTTATTGCCGGCACCCCTATTGGATTGTATGATGCCGGGGTTGACCATCTTCATTTTAAAACACTGGTAATAGATGAAGCGGGACAATGTATTGAGCCGCTTGCCTGGTGTATTTTCCCGCTGGCTGATAAGATAGTTCTGGCTGGCGACCACTGGCAACTACCACCCACTGTATTAAGCCACGAAGCTGCCCGTTTAGGGTTCAACCGTTCTGTTTTAGAAAAAGCCATTACCACCACACCCAACGTGTACCTGCTGAATACCCAATACCGCATGCGGCCTGCTATTGCCGGCTTCAGCAGTAATTATTTTTATAACGGCCTGTTGCTGACAGCTGACCACTTAATTAATGCCGGGCCGCATATTACTTTTATTGACACAGCGGGTTCCGGGTATAACGAAGTACATGGACCGGATGGTACCAGCTTGCAAAATGAAGGAGAGTTACAGATCGTTCGGAAAATAATAGAAACAGAATCATTGGACATTACGAGGACAGCACTTATTTCACCCTACTCAGGCCAGGTATCCGCTGCAAAAGAAGTATTATCTCCGGCTATTCGCATCAGCACCATCGATAGTTTCCAGGGACAGGAAAAAGAGATCATTATTGTATCACTGGTGCGCAGCAATGACGATGGAGATATCGGGTTCCTAAAAGATTACCGCCGGATGAATGTGGCCATCACCCGGGCCAAAGAACAATTGATCGTGATCGGCGACAGTGCCACCATCGGTGCAGATCCTTTTTATAACGCCTTCCTTACTTATATTGAACAGCAGGGAAACTACCGCACAGTATGGGAATTTGAAATGTAATAGTAAAATGCCCGGCTGCTATTGTATTATATATACAATCCCGCTGATGCTTTGCTGTACTGCACCGGATTTTAATGATCCCGGGTATCCCCTGCTGTCTGTTTGGGTGTACCAGGAATAATTGACCGGGCCGATGCTTTTTATCTTGCCCCTTATATACTTATCATCAAAAGAAGAGTAATAAGTAATGGTGCTGGTACCAATGGCTTTCAGCTTTCCCCTGAAAGCTTCATTATCATACGCAGGGTAAAAACTGATAAAAGTGGCACCGGCTGATTTTATCTTACCGCGGAAAGCAGTGTTCTCAAAATTGTCATAATAGTCCAGTATGGTCCTGCCGAGTGATTTCACTTTGCCTGCACGGGCCCCCGGCTCAGAAGCAGGATAGTATGTGATAAAACAGGTGCCAAT
>JAEUVL010000407.1 GCA_016786965.1 Chitinophagaceae bacterium | reverse complement strand
GTGTTATCTGCATTACCATCAGAATAACTGCTGTGCGCATGCAGGTTACCAAAATAATAGTTCAGTGCTCCGCCACCGCCGCCAGCAAGAGTGGTAAAGCCCCAGGTTGCACTGCCTGCAATACCGGCATGGTTATTTCCCGCCAGGTCTCTGAATGATCCGGCATCAATATTTACATAATAGGCCACACTGTTAGCAAGTCCGCTGTAGGGTATCGTAGCTGAATTACTGCTTACAGTGACCGACGCAGCCGTTACAGCTGTTGTTTGCACCGTTACATTATCACTGGTCCTTTTCACGGTGATGTTTCCCGTAGTTCCTTTCTGTATGTTCTCGCTGAAAGTGATCACCAGGTTACCACTCAGGGCAATACCGGTGGAACCATTGGAGGGTGTTACGGTAGAAGTAGTGGGGGCTGTTACATCTGCACCATTAAGTTGTATGGAAAAATCATCTATGGATAAACCATCATCCGCCCCGGTGGCATCAAGATCATTCCAGCGCAGCCAGATGATAGCATTGTTGGCAATATTCAACCCGGTGATCACCGTTGATTTAGCAGATCGGTTTGCCGCAGCGTTACCATCTTTGGCGCCCGTGCTGGTGGTGCTGGGAGATGCAAAATCGAGTGCATTCACATCGGTCCAGGTGCCGGTGGAAAGAGAAGTAGCACTCAGGCTGTACTGAAAATCGATCTGGTCAGTACGGCCGGTAGCACCGCAACGCCACTGCTCACCCGTATAGCTGATGTTGATCGATGTAATGGTAGCACCGGTACTGTTCCTTATCTGCACACCATAAGTGGGTATTAATGAACCTGACCGCAATGCACCGAATGCTCTGTCAGTGGCAGTACCCGTACCGTAGCTGTAGGTATTACCGGTAGAAGTGCTGCCCGCATCTGCAGTAAGCGTAGTGTTAGCAGCAGAACCTGTTTCCAGCAATACCCATCCGGTGGGCAATGTGGAAGAAGATCCCGAAGTAACAAGTGTATTAAAATTTTGTGTGTACGGCGTAGCCGTAGACGTAATGTTTACCTGCGCTTGCAGGTGAACAGTTACCAGCAGGCACAGCATGGCCACTGGTAATAAGCGGAAGTGTTTTGTCATAAGAACTGTTTCTGGTTTTAGTGTAGTCGAAGAGTACCAAGGTGTGGAATATATCTGATATACACAACAGGGATTTACAATGGTTTTTCCACAGGTGTTAATACTTAGCAAACCGGCAAAAAAGATAATTATTGCTTAATAAAGCTTTTGGTGGAAATAACGCCACCATTAATGTACTGCAGGTAATATACTCCGGGTGCCATGGAACTGATACCGATCTCTGCTGAGGTGCTGGTCACTCTACGCTCCGCAATCAGTTTACCCGCTGCATCTGTTAGCCGCAATTGACAAGGCTGATCAGTGGGTGGAAGCACTACCTTAATACGATCAGTAGCAGGATTAGGAAACAATACCCAATTCATTTTTATATCAAAATACACATTGCGTATATCCGTGTATTTGTATTCAGCGCCTGCCTGCGCTTTGATGCGGTAGAAATTTCTTCCGGGCAGTGGTGCATTATCGGTAAACCGGTACGTTGCATTATCTGGCGTTCTGCGGGCAGCAAGCCGGCCAGCGGCAGTAAAGAATACGCCGTCTGCAGAACGTTCTATGATATACTCTTCCACTTCCCTGTCATCAGTGATCACCCAGGTACAGATGGCCGCCTGGTCCTGCTTCACCACACTCCATTGCAGGAAGTGCACAGGCAATAGGTTTTGCAGGCTTCGGGTGCCGATCGTAAATAATAAATGCGGCATACTGAAATCGCCGATCACTTTATTGCTGCGGATATAGCCAAAGTTCACATTACCATTCACATCATTAGGTAATAAGATATTCAGTTCGGGTTGCCACTGTGTCACGGCACCATCGAAGTAATAATGTGCGATCAGCAGGCTGTCGCGGATGATAGCTGTCGGGCTCACCACACTATAGTCCCGCCACGACATACTCATCACCACATCATCATCTCCTGCACCCACAAAGTTGTGACTGGTCACTTCCCAGTATTCCTGGCTGCTGATATGGTCTATCAGTGGGTTCTTGTTATTCCGGTTGCTGGGACTGATCGGAAAGTACTGCGAAGAAAAAGTTACCGCCCCGGTAGTGGTCTTTTCAAATTTAAGCGGCGCATATAAACTATCACCACTGCGCAGCTTGCCGATAGGAAAAAAATAAGCCCCGCTGTTGCTGTTCATTCTTCTCGACAGTTTGCCATGCACCCAGCTGCTCGTAGCCAGTGAGTCAGTATTGTAAGTCACCGCTGTCAATGCGGGATTGGAAACATAAAGACTATCGCTGGCATTGGTAAAATAAACAAGGCCATTATTCAGGTTCAGCCATTGGCGCACTTCATTGCTTTGTTGCAGATTGATACCAATATTCTGTATCGTAAGACTGTCAAACCTGGTAGCACCATATACCTGTTGTAAAGCAGCACTGCCTTTTAATGATACATGCCCGGCAGAGGTGTTATGCATGACACCCGAAGTACTGTCGAGCCAGTCTGCATTGCCACTGATGGGGTTAGAAAAAACAGTAAGGGTTCCTTTATGAGTAAAAGAGCTTGTTCCAATAAAACTTATTCCGCCCCTCATCACCAGTTGCGTTTGAGGCTGCGATACCAGCTGCACATTCCTTGCCCTCGCCACCTGCTGGGCAGTAGCATTGCAGGCGATACCTGCCAGTAAAAAAAGTACTGCGATCTTTTTCATGCCCGGTTACTTGCTTTCTGCCAATTGTAATAATTTCTCGATCAGTTTACGTTGTGCTGCCAGTTCTTTCTTCAGTTCATCATTTTCTTTTTTCAGTTCCTGTACTCCTATCAGTGCCACACCGGCCGGATCGATAGAAGAAATTGTTTTATCATCACCACCGGTACCAAACAGGGAATAAAAATCCTGTGCCATCGGCCCGATATGGGTAATACCCGTTCCTTCCTTTTTATAGCTCCACCTTGTTACCGGCAACTGCATGATACGGTTCAGCACATCCCTTCCCTGCAGTTTGGTAAAGTTGAATTTGATATTCTTATCACTGGCATTGGTCCATACGCCACCCGTAGTAAGGCGGGCCGTGGTCACAGTTGTATTGAATTCTAAAATATTTGCAGCAGTAGTATTGGTGCCAAAACCCCACTTGGTCACTGCCGTATTGCCAAACACCATACTGTTGCTCTGGGTAACAGCAGCATTATAACCAAGGGCAGTGG
>JAEUVL010000365.1 GCA_016786965.1 Chitinophagaceae bacterium | reverse complement strand
TTTGCCAGATAAGATCACCAGCCTTTCCACTACGTTCCGCAGTTCCCGTATATTACCCGTCCAGTTATACTCCTGCAGCAGGGCAATCGCATCCGGTTCTATCACCTTGCGGGCAATACCGTAGTCAGAACAGATATCCGTCAGGAACTGATCCGCCAGCAGGGGAATATCATCGCGGCGGTCGTTCAGTGAAGGCACATGAATAAGGATCACACTAAGGCGATGGTAAAGGTCTAAGCGGAAGTTCTTCGCCTCCACTTCTTTCAGCAGGTCTTTATTGGTGGCCGCTATCACCCTTACATCCACGCTGATGTCCTTATCCGCCCCCACACGGGTGATCTTTCCTTCCTGCAATGCCCGCAGTACTTTGGCCTGGGCAGAGGCACTCATATCGCCGATCTCATCCAGGAAAAGGGTACCGCCATTGGCCGACTCAAATTTCCCGATACGCTGCTTGATGGCAGAAGTAAAGGAGCCTTTCTCATGACCAAACAACTCACTTTCTATCAGCTCGGTAGGAATAGCAGCACAGTTCACTTCCACAATAGGGCCGTTCGCCCGGTTGCTCTTCTCATGCACCCAGCGGGCCACCAGTTCTTTACCCACACCGTTCTCACCCGTCACCAGGATACGGGCATCCGTGGGGGCCACTTTTTCTATCGTTTCCTTGATCTTTTTGATGGGCGCCGATTCACCGATCATCTCCTGCACCTTGCTCACCCTTCTTTTCAGCACCTTCGTTTCCGTCACTAAGCTGCTTTTGTCCATCGCATTGCGGATGGTGATCAGCAACCGGTTCAGGTCCGGCGGCTTGGAGATATAGTCATAAGCTCCTTTCTTCACCGCTTCTACCGCCGTTTCTATATTACCATGCCCGGAGATCATGATGATAGGAATATCCGGGTTCACCTCCACTGCTTTCTGCAGGAATTCGATACCATCCAGTTTCGGCATCTTGATATCACAGAGAATAAGATCGTAGGTTTTTTCTTTAAACTTCTTCAACCCTTCCTCACCGTCCGAAGCCTCATCTATTTTATAGCCTTCAAAGGATAGTATTTCCGTCAGGGTTTTCCGGATCGCTTTTTCATCATCAATGATCAGTATGTCTGCCATGCAAGAGTTTATTTTAAGGCGTAAAAGTAAATGATTTAGGGGTATGAGTGGTGAGAGTTAAGAGTTTTGAGTGATGAGTCACAGGTGTAGCTTGTCTTGGGAATTGTTATCGCAGTCGACTAAAGCTTGTATTTGGGAAAAGAGCAGGAAAATGCAGCAAAGCGGGGTGAGAAGCCTCCTGTGTGGGGGTGGTGGAAAAAAAAGAAGCCGGGTAGAAACCCAGCCTCGCTTTAAAATCCAATATCCTATGAAAAACCGTTACAAAGATGCCGGTAAAAACCCAAACGCTGCACCTTAAGCGAAAGTATTTTTAAAAAATACCATAAATAGGGTATTTTAAACGAGCCTTCTGTGCAAAAAAGATACGATAACAGGCAAGAAACTTTGCAATAATGGTCTCCGGGAGTTATTTCTTTTGGTACATCACCTCTTTCACCAGCTTCACCGTTCTTGGTACATCCGGCAGGGCGCCAGCCACCAGGTTGGGAGCATAGTGCAGGGGCGCATCAGCCGCCGTGATCCGGCGGATCGGCGCATCGAGGTAATCAAATCCTTCTTTTTGTATGCGGTAAGTGATCTCGGAGGAGACAGAAGCAAAAGGCCATTGTTCCTCCACTATCACCAGGCGGTTGGTCTTTTTTACGCTTTCCAGGATGGTCATCCAGTCCAGCGGGCGGATGGTGCGCAGGTCGAT
>JAEUVL010000335.1 GCA_016786965.1 Chitinophagaceae bacterium | reverse complement strand
TATAAATTAGATGAATCGGAGTGGAGACAAGGCTTATTCTTTGGGCTCGGAGCTGATGGTACTGTAGGTGCTAATAAAAATACCATTAAGATCATTGGAGAGAATACCGACCTCTATGCGCAGGGTTACTTTGTGTATGATTCCAAAAAATCAGGTGCAAGGACCGTTTCGCATTTGCGGTTTGGACCCAAACCCATCCGGGCGCCTTATTTGATCTCCAAAGCGGATTTCATTGCCTGTCACCAGTTCAACTTTACGGAGAAAGTAGAGATGCTGGAGTTTGCCAGCAATGGTGCAACGTTTCTATTGAATAGCCCTTACGATAAAAATGAAGTATGGAGTAAGTTAACAGGGCAGGTACAGAGAATGATCATTGATAAAAAAATAAAACTGTATATAATTGATGCCACCACCGTGGCAAGAGATACTGGTATGAGCGGCCGGATCAATACCATTATGCAAACCTGCTACTTTGCTTTATCGGGTGTGTTGCCAAGAGAAGACGCTATTAGGCAAATTAAAAAAGCCATTGAGAAAACTTATTTCAAAAAAGGCCAAAAAGTAATCGACCAGAACTTTAAAGCCGTGGATGCCACACTGGCCAATTTGTTTGAAGTAGAATATCCCAATAAAGTCACTTCGGTTGAAAATGAATTGCTGACCGTTTCAGATAAAGCACCTGATTTTGTAAAAGAAGTAACGGCCATGATGATGGCCGGGCATGGTGATGAATTACCGGTAAGTAAAATGACAGTGGACGGAACCTACCCAAGCGGGACCACACAATGGGAGAAAAGAAATGTATCTGACCTCGTCGCAGTTTGGGAACCTGACACTTGTATCCAGTGCGGCAACTGTGCCTATGTATGCCCGCATAGTGTGATAAGGGCTAAGTTCTACCACAAAGACCATTTGGTAAAAGCGCCGGATGGGTTCAAGTCGGCTCCGATCAATGCAAGAGGGTTTCCTGAAACACAATATTCATTACAAGTGTACCTGGAAGATTGCACCGGTTGCAATCTTTGCGTGGAGGTCTGCCCGGCCACCGATCCTCATAACCGATCGAAAAAAGCTATCAATATGGGAGAGAAGGAACCCATCTTGATGGGAGAGCAAAAGAGCATAGATTTCTTTGAAAATATTCCGTGGAATGATCGTTCCAGGATCGATTTCTCCACCGTGCATGGTGCACAATTCCTGGAACCCCTGTTTGAATTTTCCGGTGCTTGCGCTGGTTGTGGCGAAACACCTTACCTGAAATTGTTGTCACAACTATTTGGTGACCGCCTGCTTGTTGCCAATGCAACAGGTTGTTCCTCTATTTACGGTGGTAATCTTCCCACCACTCCATGGGCAGTAAATGCGGCTGGCCGTGGCCCCGCCTGGTCGAATTCTTTGTTTGAGGATAATGCAGAATTTGGATTAGGTATGCGCATCACAGCTGATAAGCAACTGGCGATGGCCCGGGAATATTTGTCAGATATGAAAGAAGAAATAGGTGAAGAGACGGTGAAAGAAATACTGGAGGCGCCACAGGTTCTCGAATCTGAACTTGCCCTCCAACAACTAAGAGTGCAGCAGTTGAAAGAGAAACTTACTTCCATGACCTCTTCTTCTGCCGCTCATTTATTATCGGTAGTGGATCAACTGGTACGCCGCAGTGTATGGCTGGTAGGTGGCGATGGCTGGGCTTATGATATCGGCTATGGAGGACTAGACCATGCACTCGCCAGCGGAAGGAATATCAACATACTGGTGTTGGATACAGAAGTGTATTCAAATACCGGAGGACAAAGCTCTAAATCAACACCAACAGCTGCCACTGCAAAGTTTGCGGCAGGTGGTAAGGCGGGTGGCAAAAAAGACCTGGCCATGCAGGCCATTTCATATGGCAATGTATATGTGGCAAGAGTAGCGTTTGGCGCTAATCCGCAACAAACATTACTGGCAATGCGGGAGGCAGAAGCTTACGATGGTCCTTCGCTGATATTAGCCTACAGTCATTGCATTGCGCATGGCTATGATCTGAAGGACGGGCTCACCCAGCAGAACAAAGCTGTTGCGAGCGGGCACTGGCCATTGCTGCGGTATAATCCGGTGCTGAGAAAGAAAAATCAAAACCCCTTTGTATTGGATTCACCAAGGCCCAATATTTCATTAAAGGATTATGCCTACAATGAGTTACGGTATAAGGTGCTCACCATTACTAATCCGGAAGCAGCGGATGGATTGATGAAACATGCACAGGAACTGGTGAACCTGAAATGGAAGACCTATGAAGAACTGGCCACAAAAAAGGCAAGTGATTTTGTCCCAATAGCTTAAAATACTCAATATGAAAATGAATGCAACATACATGGGGTTGAGTCTAAATTCCCCGATCCTAGTTTCTGCCTGTACCTTGTCTGAGCAGGCGGATAACATTGTAAAGATGGAAGACAATGGTGCCGGGGCGGTGGTATTGTTTTCTCTTTTTGAAGAACAGATCAGAAAAGAAGAAGCCCGGTTCAAAGGAGTGATGTCAGAAACATCATACAGTTTCCCTGAAGCATTGGATTATTTTCCAGACCTGGATGACTTTAATGTAGGAGTGGACGAGTATCTCGAGAATATCCGCAAGGCAAAAGAAAGGGTCAGTATCCCCATCATCGGCAGCCTGAATGGAATAACCAACGAAGGCTGGATCGATTATTCCAAACTGATGGAAGAGGCCGGCGCAGATGGTATAGAAGTGAATATCTTTTTTATTCCAGCCGATATTGCCATGTCATCCTCCGAAGTAGAACACCGCTACCTGAATATAATCACGGCTATCAAACAATCAGTAAAAATTCCGGTGGCAGTAAAACTGAATCCTTATTTCAGTGCCATGGGCAATATGTCTCTTCGAATGAAGAATGCTGGCGCTGATGCACTGGTGCTGTTCAATCGCTTCTACCAGCCGGATTTTGATATTAATGAGTTAGTTGTTAAAACCGACCTGCATTACAGCGAACCCAGTGAGATACGACTACCTCTTTTATGGATCGCATTATTATACGGGAAAGTCAAGTTGTCATTAGCGGCAACGACCGGTGTGCAAAGTGCCATTGAAGTAATAAAATATATATTGGCTGGTGCAGATGTGGTGATGACAGCTTCTTCTTTATACAAGAATGGTATTCCTTACCTCAAAACGATGAACAAGGAATTGCAGGACTGGATGTATATGATGGGCTTCGACAGTATTGATGCCTTCAAAGGCACTATGAGTCAGCAACATATTTCAGACCCCACCGCTTATGAAAGGGCGAATTACATTAAAATACTGGAAGGAGTGAAATAATATGAACCTTAAAATAGTACAATACATCAGTAAGCAAACCTGTGCCACCGTATGTTGTGTGGATGACAAAGGGAATCCTTATTGTTTTAACTGTTTTTATGTTTTTAATAGCGAGGAAGGACTGTTGTACTTTAAATCATCAGCCGGAACCAATCATGCTGGTATGCTGACGAAGAATCCGGCAGTGGCTGGTACAATATTACCTGATAAACTAGGTATGCTGCAAATACGAGGCGTTCAGTTTCACGGAACCGTCTTATCTGATGATCATCCGTTGACCAGACAAGCTCATGTTCATTATTATAAAAAGCATCCGACTGCATTGGCCATGCCGGGTGAAATGTGGACCATACAGTTAAGTAATATTAAAATGACTGACAATACCCT
>JAEUVL010000330.1 GCA_016786965.1 Chitinophagaceae bacterium | reverse complement strand
CTGTTCACTGATGACCGGCAACGACTGCCGCAGGTACTGGTGATGAACATTGATGATATACTCAGTAAGGAAATCTACTTTCCAGTTCTCAAATGGCAGGGTCGCAGGTATGGAAATAGAACGGCTGGCTTTCTCCAATTCTAATATCAGCTCCTCTTTATCAATTTCTCTGGTATCACAAACCAGTTTAAGCGGCCATTTGCCGCCGCAACAGTATTCAATACCATATTTTTTAAAAACTGATGCCGTTGAATAGTGCTGTTTTACAATATCGGCCGCACAAGAATTTTCTGTAATGCCCGTTGGATAAGTTTCAATCATAGTGAACAATGCTTTCGTCGGCAAAATACCAAGTTGGCCTGCCTTAAACCCTGATTTTAATCATGCGGGGTTAGTGTTTTCAATTAACAAACAAGTGTTCGGACGACCCTGACTTATATCACGCCGGGGTATGATAACCATCAGCAGGCCGCCTTCATCAGCAGCCTACTTTTGAGTAAGAGTGCTAAAAGACACTTTGTAGCTCAGTTCATGAGCTATCGTTGGTTTTTGTTTCAATGCCGACCCCCGGTTCTCCGGGGGTTTCTTTTTAGGGGCACCGCTTCCACAAAGGATCATTGCTCTTCTCTTTTTAATTACATTTGAACATATGAAAACCTGGCCTGTATTTATTATACTCGCTTTTATCTCCTGCTCAAAAGATGGCGATTCTCCTAAAGACACGGAGTTGCCGGTCGTTATCCTTAATACCCCTGCTAACAACCAGGTCTTTAATGCAGGCCAGCCCATTACCATCTCCGGTTCCGTTACAGACAATGAGTACATTGCCGAACTGCATATTCATGTAAGTAATACTAATACCGGTGCTTTGCTGATGGATGTGCACCAGTACCCCGCCGGCCCGGGCGCCACCTTCAACCAATCCATTACCGCAGTGTCAGGAGTAAATTACAGGATACAGGTAATAGCCCGCGACAAAGAGGTGAATGAAGGCAGGAGTACCGTAGAGGTGTCCTGCAACTAAGCACTTCTGTTATCTTTGCCACATGCACATTGATATCCTCACCGTTATCCCGGAGTTACTCGAAAGCCCTTTTCAGCATAGTATTATGAAAAGGGCACAGGAAAAAGGCTTGCTCACCGTACAGGTACACCAGCTTCGCCAATGGGCGGTCAATGAATATGGCATGGTCGATGATTACCAGTATGGCGGTGGCGCTGGCATGGTCATGATGTGCGAACCCCTCACAAAAGCCATTGAAGAATTATCCCTGCAGAGAAAATATGATGAGATCATTTTCCTCACCCCCGACGGGGAGAACTTCAACCAAAAAATGGCCAACAGTCTATCCTTAAAAGAAAACCTGCTGCTCATCTGCGGCCATTATAAAGGTATAGATGAGCGGATACGGCAGCACTTTGTGACCAAAGAGATCTCCATTGGCGACTATGTGCTCAGCGGCGGCGAATTGCCCGCTGCAATTTTAGTAGATGCGATCGGCCGTTTACTGCCAGGCGTACTGAATGATGAAACCTCTGCCCTCACCGATTCATTCCAGGATGATCTGCTCGCACCACCTGTTTATACCCGGCCTGTTGATTTTCGTGGCTGGAAAGTACCTGACATCCTCATGAGCGGCGATCATAAAAAAATAGAAGAATGGCGGCATGAACAATCACTGCAAAGAACAAAAGAAAGAAGGCCGGGCCTTTCTTCACAGCATGATTAACTTTATTCAAAATACTGCATGAATAGATTTGCCCCTGCTCTGTTCTCCTGTCTGTTACTGCTTGCCTGTCATTCATCACGCCCAACTGTTACTGATGTTTCAACTACCAGCAGTACACAGGAAAAATTCTGGCAAAGCCTGCAAACGCTTTGTGGCAAAGCTTACCAGGGAACTGTAGTGGCTGCACCTGCCACTGATACTACTTTTAAAGGAAAGAAACTGATCATGCATGTTCGTAGTTGTGATTCCGGTCTTATTCGTATTCCTTTTTTTGCAGGGGAAAACAGATCGAGGACCTGG
>JAEUVL010000313.1 GCA_016786965.1 Chitinophagaceae bacterium | reverse complement strand
TGCCATATTCGGTTCCACCGGTTCCATCGGCACCCAGGCACTGGAAGTGATCGCCGCTAATACGGACAAGTTCTCCGCAGAAGTGCTTACGGCACAAAGCAACGATGAACTGCTGGTACAGCAGGCACTTCAATTCAATCCAAACGTGGTGGTGATCGGGGATGAGAAAAAGTATGCTAAAGTAAAAGAAGCATTGGCTTCCACTGATATAAAAGTATTTACGGGAGTAAAAGCGCTGGAAGAAGTGGCGGCTATGGATTGCTACGACCTGATGCTGGCAGCCATCGTTGGCTATGCAGGTCTCCGCCCCACATTGAAAGCTATTGAAAACGGGAAGGTGATTGCGCTTGCCAATAAAGAAACATTGGTGGTGGCAGGTGATATCATCATGCGTAAGGCAGTAGAAAAGCAAGTGCCTGTTTTACCGGTGGACTCAGAGCATTCTGCTATTTTTCAATGCCTGGTTGGGGAAACGAGGAACCGTATCGAGAAAGTGATATTGACTGCTTCGGGTGGACCTTTTATTGGCCGCAAACCCAATTACCTGGTCAATGTAAAAAGAGAACATGCCCTGCAGCATCCTAACTGGACCATGGGCGCCAAGATAACCATCGACTCTGCCACCCTGATGAACAAAGGCCTGGAGATGATAGAAGCCAAATGGCTGTTCAACCTGAAGCCAGAACAGATACAGGTGGTCATTCATCCGCAGAGCATCATCCACAGCATGGTACAGTTTGAAGATGGCAGTATCAAAGCACAGATGGGACTGCCGGATATGAAACTGCCTATCCAGTATGCCTTGGCTTTTCCCAAAAGATTGCCTAATGATTTTCCCCGCTATGATTTTAAAAAAGTAAATACTCTCAGCTTCGAAGAGCCTGACGTGAAGACCTTCAGGAACTTAGCACTGGCACAAGAAGCATTGAATAAAGGGGGCAACCTGCCTTGTGTGATGAATGCGGCCAATGAAATTGCGGTGTATGCCTTTCTCCGCAACCGCATCAACTTCCTGGATATGACCAATGTGATCGAAAAAACAATGGAGATGGTGCCTTTTATTGAGAAACCCACACTGGAGGAATATTTTGACAGCGATGGGGAGGCCCGTAACTTTGCCGCCGACATTATTAAACTATAAAACCTGAATTCTGAATCTGCTTTGCGATTTGGAATTTTTTATTTTAAAATAAAAGAATGACGATAGCTATCAATTG
The DNA here is from genome assembly GCA_016786965.1 of Chitinophagaceae bacterium. Lineage (GTDB taxonomy): Bacteria > Bacteroidota > Bacteroidia > Chitinophagales > Chitinophagaceae > JJ008. Next base: position 3,918 of record JAEUVL010000313.1, on the reverse strand, counting down.
GTCGAATGTGGGTTTGCAGGCCGGGCAGTTATTGCTCGCTTTATCAATCCTTGTGATATTGCATGAGTTTGGCCATTACATTACCGCCAAATGGTTCAAGTGCCGGGTAGAGAAATTCTTCCTGTTCTTTGATCCCTGGTTTGCCCTGGTAAAAAAGAAAGTAGGCGACACTGTATATGGTATCGGCTGGCTGCCACTCGGAGGCTATGTAAAAATTTCCGGGATGATAGACGAAAGCATGGACAAGGAAGCCATGAAGCAGCCACCAAAAGAATGGGAATTTCGCAGTAAACCAGCCTGGCAAAGACTGATAGTGATGCTGGGTGGTGTGATTATGAATATCCTTACCGCCTTTGTGATCTATGCTTTTATACTGATGATATGGGGTGATAAAAAGATACCCACCTCTTCCATGAAATATGGAGTGCATGTGATGGACAGTGTATTGTATAACAAAGCCGGTATCAGAAATGGGGATGTTATCCTGACCATTGATGATGAACCGATCACCGATTTTGAAAGGCTGAGAAGAAAAGGACTGCTTGGTTCTGAAATGGTGGTGCTGCGCCAGGGAAAAGAAGTGAAACTGGACCTTCCGGTAGATCTCATCGGCCAGATAGTAGAGAGCCGGAAAAAAGGAGGCGGTTTTATTGAACCAAGAAAACCAGCTATTGCTTTCTATATACCTGATACTGCCAAAGTGTATAAAGCGGGGCTTCGCAAAAATGACAGGATCATTGGTGTGGATTCCACCCGGTTGGAGTTCTTCGATGAATTGCAAAACCAATTAGAGATAAATAAAGGCAAAACAGTCTCCCTGACAGTGGAGAGGAACGGACAGGAAGTTAATTTCCCGGTGCAAGTGGCTGATGACGGGAAGCTTGGATTTTTTCCATACGGTGCTTCCGGTGATTACCAGCAAATGGATAGTTTGGGCTGGCTGAAGCTCAATGTAACCAAGTACGGTTTCTTCGCAGCCTTTCCTGCCGGGGTTAGAAAAACAGGGACGGAATTAAAATTCTACATTGATCAATTTAAAAAAATACTTAACCCTAATACAGGTGGCTATAAAGGGGTGGGTGGTTTCAAGGCAATGGGTTCTATCTTCCCCAAGTATGGATGGGATTGGGAAAGTTTCTGGCGTATTACCGCTTTCCTGTCTATCGTATTAGCCTTTATGAACCTGCTGCCAATACCGGCACTGGATGGTGGGCATGTAATGTTTACCCTCTGGGAAATGATAACCGGCAGAAAACCGAATGAGAAATTCCTGGAGTACGCACAAATAGTGGGAATGATATTGCTGCTGGGACTTATGTTGTATGCGAATGGTAATGACTGGTTTGGATGGGGGAGGTAGATAATTTGAAAATTTGAAAAGGTGAAAATTGAACAGCCGGGTACTGTATTTTCAAATTTCCAAATTATCTCATTTCCAGATTTGTAGTTCTCACAGTTCGATACCGATCTTTTTCATCAATATAGAGGCATTCATGCTGCGGCAGATGCCTCTTTTTAATTTGTAGTCAAAGAATAATTCTTCGTTAGCAACCTGCACATCAAAATGATAGTTCTGGATATTCGATGGAAATTCATCGGCCAGTTTGGCCAGTTCCAGGTCGTGAGTAGCCAGTACTCCCGCTGCGTCATGATGGATCAGTTGTTTGATAAGCGCTTTGGAGCCGGTATGCCTGTCGGCTGAATTGGTACCTCTCAATATCTCATCCAGCAATAGGAATACTTTTTCTTTCCGGTTTACCGCTTCTATGATCTCTTTCAGTTTTTTCAACTCTGCATAGAAGGTGGAAGTGCTTTCCTCCAGGTTATCGGTTATCCTCATGCTGCTCATTACTTTCATGGGAGAAAGAGTGAGGCGTTTGGCGCAGACAGGAGCTCCCATCATTGCCAGCACCATGTTTACACCAATGCTGCGGAGGAAAGTGCTTTTTCCGGCCATATTAGAACCGGTGATAAGATTCAATTGGCTGAAGCCTTTTGTGGAAAATGAATTGCTGATCCTTTTTTCAGTGGCAATCAATGGGTGACCGAGTTCTTCGCTGTCAAACACTCCCTCTTCTTCTGTAAATGAAGGGAAATGCCATTCGGGGTGATTAAAAGTAAGTGTACTGATAGTGCTGATAGTTTCCATTTCAGCCAGCCCTTTGAACCAATGACTGATCTCCTGGCGGTTCTGTTCCCTCCATTTCTCCAGTGCAAATAATTGTTGCAGGTCCCAAAACAAAAAAGTATTGAGTGGTATATGAACCACAAAATTGAACCGGTAATCAAGTCGTTCCAGTATTCTGGCCAGTCCCTTTATTTTTTCTGATGCTTTCCCGGGATGGTGATCGAAAACTGTTTTGAGCTGTTGCAGGTAAGGTGAAGTAAAACCGGCTTTCTCTATCAGCTCAATACTGCTGGATAAAGTAGAGAGTTCCGCAGTGATCTTTCCCAACTGTGCATGTGCAGGGCTAACCAATTTGGAAATGCTGTAAGCCACCACCATCAGCAATACAGCAGCGGGGGTGAACTGACCGCCGCTGATAAGACCACTGAGATATAATGCAAGTAATGACAATGCGATCAATGGTAATAATATCCGCAGCAGTTGCCACAGCGGGCTATGTATATATTTTGTTTTTTCGGTGAGCCAGGTATTTATCTTTCTTTCAGTAGCAGTGGTGATGCGGTCTTTCATGCCGTAGGACTGCAGCTGTTGGCGTAACAGGAAATCACCTACTAATTCTTTCGCTGCTTCCTGTTTCTGTTGTATCTCATCAACGGATGCGGTATTCATCAGCCAGTGGGCCAATACAGCGCTGCCCTGTTCGGAGGTGGTACGATTGACATATTGAAAAAGCGAAGCCCTGCCAAAGATGTCCAGGTCGTTGCTATACGGATGTAAAGCTTGAACATGCTCTTGCCCATCCGGCAAGTCAAAGTAATGATTATTTATGATCGACTGCTCCGTCTGGTTCACAGACAAAAGACGGTTAACATTTTCTATGTTCTCATTATTAGTGATATCCTGTACCAGGAAATAAATGAATAAAGAGATAAGTAAGATGAAAACTATAATAGCCAACAGCGGACCTGCAGACCAGAGTTGCCATGCAGCGGCAAAGGCGGATATTATGGAAAAGAAGCGAAACCAGGCAAGGCGGTTCTTCTTTTGCAGAAGGATTTGCTTTTCAGCCGCAAGGTCTTTGAGGCGTTGCTGATAAAACTGGCCGGGAGAATTGGTCATGGGATAAAACTACTGGATTTGGCTAATCAGATCAGATATTTTCGGTTAAACAGGATATGTTTCCGGCAGAGTGCGGACAAGAAAATAAATTATAGTATTTTTACAGGCTGTTTTGGCAGTATAACGGCGGTAAAGAATGTATCCGCTTGTTTGTGAGCTTCGCAAATGCTGAATAGAATTACAGAACGATGAAGAGTGCGATGCAACAGAAGCTGATAGTAGTAATGCAGCCGGGTACAAAAATCATTAATTAGTAATTCTTCATTACTAATTGGACAAGGGGGCGTTTGGTTTTGACAGCATAGATCTTTGAGAGTGTAAGCATGTACTGCGTTGCGTAATTAGCAGTTTAATCTGAATACGAAAAACTCAAATGGCAATACTCAGTATGCCATGGCTGCCTAATCAGTGATTAAGTAGTCATTAGGGCCGCCGGGCCGGTTGACCTGTTACCATGCCCCGCCGCCGACTTAAAAACAAAACGGGTTGCTGTGATCAAAGGCTGTGCTGATCACTTAAGACCATCCAGCTACGTATTGAATTGGTGTGTTCGTTTCCTGTTCAGTGCCGACAAATAATGACGAAATAAACATGTAGAAAGCTTTCGGCGAATATGTTTGGACACCGGTTCGACTCCGGTCGCCTCCACATTGAAGGGCAACTTTTCTTAT
>JAEUVL010000312.1 GCA_016786965.1 Chitinophagaceae bacterium | reverse complement strand
GGTAGGGCTGGTTACCGTTTGTGTGTAAGTACTGGTGCTTCCATCGCTGAAGCAGTACGCATACACACAGTTCCAGGGGCTTGTCTTTGTTTCCCTGTAGGAGGATATCACCGTCCAGGTACCCGTTTCACATACACCATTGATGCATTTTTTATCATTGCCACTGCAGTTACCGCTGTTACAGGTTGGGGGCAGCGGGCAAACAGCAGGGTTATACACCGTTACTATCCAGCGCAGCTGGTTATAGGTAGGGCTGCAGGGGTTCATGTCCTTTTGCTCCTGCTCCTGGTAGCCCGTGTTTTGATTGGAACCATTCACCTGGCAGCGGGGCGCTGTTGGGGTGTATTGCCAGGCTGCTGTGGTATTGGTACAGGCCGACAGGCAATTCTCCGGCTGACCAGCAAAATTGTAGCAGATCTTTTTGATCACATTATTATCATGGTCTTTTACCTGTACCAGCCGGTTCATCTTATCATATTCATAATAGATATTCCGGCCACGGGAATCTGTTTCACTCGTCATGCCCACACCGGGTGTATATACGTATGTGCTGAGATAAGCAGCGCTCAGTGATGGTTGGCTGCGCAGCAGGGTAAGGTTGCCGCTCACCGCATCATAGGCCGCTTTTAAGGTGGTATAGCCAACCCCTGTTGCTTTTACTACCGGCAGTGTGTTGCTATAGCCCCATATATAGGAGGTCACTACGCCATCCTTCCCGGTCACTTCGGCCACATTGCCATTCTCCATTTTTATAGTGGCTTCTTCATCATAGCGGTTGTCTTTTATTAATCCGGTGCCGCTTACGGTGGATGCCGTAAAACTGGTCGAAGGGGCCCCCAGGTTTATCCGTTGTGCTTTGGCAGGATAGACCATGCCAGGCACCGTAGTACTATAATCATATTTGGTAAAGGAAGCGCCGAGCAGCTTGCCGTTCTTCCAGCTGCTTACCTCTATCGGCGCATTAATGTTTTTACTTTGCAGTTCAAGTATGGGTTTCAGATCTGTATTCGCATTGGTCTTTGCTGTAGAAAAACAATTAGTATAGGTAGTCTTATTAGATAGCTGGCAGGCTACATAAGTTTTACGGGCCTCACTCACATCACGACGGTGTTGGTGCAATGCCTGAAATTTGCAATTTAGACAGGGTACAGTTTCAGTACAGGTGCTAAGCTGAGTATTAAACGTATTCAATGCTGCTGTGGCAGCCGCCTGGTAGGTTTGCCAGCAGTCGGTCATAGCGTCACATCCGTTTGCCCTGAAGTCAAAAGAATACTTGTATTTCGTTTCAACAGTTTCTCCTTTTGAGTTGGTACTTGTTGTTCGGGTGGGCTGCTTATGCCAGGGGCTTTCATAATATGTGGCAGTACTTGTATTGGTGGTGATTCCGGTTTGCAGGTTGACAACAGATTCATCCACCGTCATCTGTGTCTTTCTCTTGGTAGCTATATCATATAGTGTAAAAGTGGCCATATAAAAATTGCTGTGAAGAATACCGGGAGTTTTTACCGGGTTATCGGTATACACGGGGTAATACCAGCTGTATTTCAACAATTGACCGGCTTCATTAAAATGGCCTTCATACTTAAGTTCTCCCCGCTTGTACTCGAAAGGCAGAGGTGCCACCGGATAATTGGGCACCGAAAGATCACAGGTAAGACTCACATTACGGGTGCATACATCACTCACATTAAGGTCCCATATATCAGAGCCGTAGAACCGGTACACACTCGATCCTTTTCCTGTCTGAAAAGTCTTTACTTCATTATACCCTACATGTCCGCCTTGCAGTGTTTCCATCGGCCGGATGCTGGTGGCAGATTTATAATAGGCTGGCGATACACAGGTCATACAACCATTGGGGCTACAGAAAGGATATTCACCTGCTCTGCCAACCTGCCTCAATATTTCATTTCTTATTACACCAACATATACAGGCTTGCTGTATAAAATGCCGGTTGATTTATTCGCACCGTCCAGGTAACTGTACTCAGTTATTATATTATTGGCAACAGAAATCGCATCATGACTGGTTATTTTCTTTATCCTCAATCCGCCTACCGTTACATTGCTTTGTAATTGTGCGGACACTATTTCTTCAAATACAGCCGTAGCGCCCACACCGTACTGGGTACTGTTATCGCGGTGCAGCCTCAACCTGTATACTCCGGGAGAAGGAGCCACCACAATGCCTGTAGCTGTTTGTCCACCACCAGCACTTACTATCAATCCATAACTTGTGCTTCCGTCATTACTTTCAAGATAAACACCGGCCGGGCAATAAGAACCTGAAGAACAGTTATTATTGGTAATCGTTACCCGGTAGTGGTTACCGGTAAAATTCACATTGGTATATATTGCTGTATTATTTGCATTGTAGCCCACCTGGTAGCTGCCGGTTTGTACTTTATTGTAAACCGTGGCATTTACCCAGGTTTTGTTTGGCTCAAACTCAAAATCCGTCTGACCTCCTGTCGGATAAGTGATCCTATTCAATGCGCCACCTCTCATTTCTGGCCAGCGGGATTCCCTGTCTGCCCCGATTTTATAATCATAGGTGTTTACAGTATAAGTAGGTATCAGCGTCGTGTTGTTCGTAACTCCATTGTAATAACCCCAATGGTCTTGCCCAAATGATATCTGGCGGGGCACCAGTTCTGTATGATAATTAAACAGGTAAGGTGGAACACTGCTGGTCTCATCGCAACTGAACTCCTGCACCTTTTCCAACTTCAGTCTTTTCTTATCACTGGTAGTGGGGATGTTAAACAGCCCACTAGGAAATGGCGTTATATTATCTTCAAAATAACTGTAAGTAAATTTGTATTTTTTACAGCTTATACCGTTACCGGCAGTATTCTGTATCTGTATCTCGCCTACAGTTTTGGCTTCAGTGTTCGGATCATCTCCCATTGAATTATAAGAGGGGTTAAAATTACTGAGGTCCTGCCGCAAGGCTCCGGGAGTAAATGTTATTTCACTGGTGGACGTACTGATCTTTGCTATCCTTACCCCCTTCATATAGTTCTTTACCAATGAATATTCTTTTTCAATAAGTTCATAGCCATCCAATGGTCTCATTGAAATGGTATAGCTGCTGTATTTTTCTTCGTCATATTTCAGGCTGATAGAAAAAAGATTGTCGGGAGATTCCACTTTTACCAGGTACCAACTGGAATAAGCTGAACCATAACTGGGCCCAACTGTGGCATCACAGGAACTG
>JAEUVL010000308.1 GCA_016786965.1 Chitinophagaceae bacterium | reverse complement strand
GCTGGCACTGCAACCAAACTGGTTGGTGACAATCAGCTGGTAATTTCCTGAAGCAGTTACAGCCTGAGTCTGGCCTGTTCCAAGACTGGTAAACGGTGATGTCAGGAAACTCCTGCCCCACTGATACGTTAAATTGGGATTAACCGGGCCTGCCAGTGTGGTACCGGTAGGACAGAATGTGCCGCCACCGGTAATGGTGGGTACTGCCGGGTTGCTGTTCACCACTACATTTACTTCATCAAAGTTAGATGGGCAGGGGTTATTGGAAACCGTCCACCTGAAGGTATAGGTACCCACCGTATTCATACCGTTGATTGAAGTATTGGGCAGATTTGGCGAAATAATATTAGCCGTTACGGGGCCGGCTACCTGTGTCCATACACCCGTTCCAACAGTTGGAGTGGCTGCGGTCATAGCCACATTACCGGGCGATACGCAAGCGGTTTTGTCGAGCCCAGCATCGGCGGTAGAAGGTGTTGCGGCAAAGTTCACATTTACATCATCCTGTGAGCTATTGGGACAAGGCGCACCTGTAGCGATTGTCCAGCGGAAAGTATAAACGCCATTGGCCGATACTGTTACACCAGATGTAGCCAGGTTAGCATCTGTAAAGCTGGCAGTACCCGGGCCGGCTACCTGTGTCCAGGTACCTGTACCTACTGCAGGTGTATTACCTGCCAGCGTATAAGTCAAGCCGCAAACCGCAGCATCAAGTCCTGCATCAGCAGTAGTTGGTAATGGGTTTATAGTAACGGTAGCTGAATCAACCGTGGTGCATCCCACATTACCATAGCCAAGCGTTACAAAATATTCAGTAGTAACCGCTGGTGAAACAGTAATGGCCTGGGTAGTATTTCCACCCGGGTTCCAGGAATAAGAGCTGGCCACTGGTGCCGTTAAGGTTACGGGCGTAGCTGTACAAATGGGGCCGCTTGGGTTAACAGTTATACCTGTTTCCCTTGGCACATCTACCGTTAATTGGTAGCTGGCACAACCGGTAGCCGGGTTCACTTCATGTACTACCACAACAATAGTGGAATTGGCAGGA
>JAEUVL010000302.1 GCA_016786965.1 Chitinophagaceae bacterium | reverse complement strand
CATCTTTTCCTCTGTTACTCCGGCAGTATCAGCCTGGTCAGTCCTTCCTTGAGAGGCTTGTCCTGTCGTGATTTCATCTGTTTCTTTAGAATTGACCGGTACTGCTTTATGAGGCATCGATTCTTCAATACCCGTCAACAGATCTTTTATACCGGGCACTTGCATATTCTTTTTAAATAGCCGGACAAGCAGTGCTGGTACTTCGCTCTTTGAACTGGCATTGAAGAATAAGGGTGCCTCCAGTAACAACATATCCAGCACTATCTTCTCTTCCACTGTAATTATCGTATTCTTCTTCCCTGAGTTCTTATCATCCTCTTTATACGCAGCCTGCTGTATAGCATCCGTAGCGTTTCGATATAATACAACCGCTTCGTTAATATTTTCAATGACCTCCGCAATCTTTTCTTTGGCAGCCATATTTAACTGGTACACCACTCTTTTCCAAAATATTGGCGAGGTACGGTTCTCATCCAGGAAATAAAGTACTTCATCATAGTTGGTTTCCAGTAACTCTAAAAAAATATGACTGATATCAGGCTGTAATGACTGTGCCCACCACGGCAGGTTACCCGTGAGCATAAAATGACGGAGCACTTCCATATTGTTATGCTGCCGGGTCACTATCCTTTCTTCAGTTGGCTTTGGCGACAGGTAGGGCTGCAGTTGCCGGGTCATTTCAGCCTCGATGGCCATTGCCAGCACCTGTTCAGGTGTATGCAGGCTGATCGTCCCCATGTCTATTTCAATCCTGTCTATGATCACCAGTTCTGTAGGGTCAGCGGACCTCGCAGCGCTTTCCACGGCCGCTGCCACCTGTTGCTGCAATAAGGGTGCAAGATCATGCTGCAAACTGAAAGCTTCACTTTCGCTGCTGCAGGCAATATTCAACTCCAAAGTATTGATCAGGTGCTTCATGCTAAATTATATTGTCAGCCACAATCATCTGCACATTCTCCGCATAGCCGCAACGTTTGCAGCACATCCACCAGGGGATTTACTTTATCATAAGA
>JAEUVL010000246.1 GCA_016786965.1 Chitinophagaceae bacterium | reverse complement strand
GGCAGAAAATTCAAAGCAGCAGGGCATACTATCTTGCAGATATACAGCCGGAATGCTTCTGCTGCTTCGGAACTGGCCTATGAATGGGATTCAGAGTCCACCACGTACAAAAGCACCATCAGCAAAGCAGGAGATGTGTACATTATAGCGGTGAATGATGATGCTATTGCCGATGTGATAGACCAGTTACGGTTGCCGGGCAAAGTGGTGGCACATACAGCCGCCGCCGTTCCCAAAGAGGTACTGAAAACGGTAACGGAACACTATGGCGTTTTTTATCCGTTGCAAACCTTGCGGAAAGAAATGGCTGTATTGCCGGATGTTCCCATTTTCTTTGATGGCAGTTCTGATCTTACCAAGAAAACACTGGCTTCCCTTGCTCATTCAATCGCTCCAGTACAAGCCATTGAAGCAGGCGATGATGCCCGTGCAAAGTTGCATGTGGCAGCGGTGGTGGTAAGCAATTTCACCAATCACCTTTATGCATTAGCAGCAGAATATTGCCGCAAAGAAGGACTTGATTTTAAGCAGTTGTTGCCTCTTATTGAAGAAACTGCAATGCGTATAAAGACCGTTGCACCAAAAGATGCGCAAACCGGCCCTGCCATCCGGCATGATAAAGAAACCATTGTAAAACACCTTGAGATATTAAAGGACCATCCGCAACTTAAGAGCATCTATGTGCTGCTGACCGAAAGCCTGCAAACCAGTTGAACGGCAAAGCATAAGAACCCTGGCAAGACAGAATAGGTAAGGGTCTTTCTGCTATGGGCGGTTTTTTCCTCGATCACTCATTATCTGTTCAGTATTCTTCTTGTTTTCCCAAACAAGTAAATACATTCCTTCATTTACCATTATTTTTGCACCCCGCCTTCGCATAAAGCTATGGCTGGCAAAGCTGAAACGAAAACACAGAGATGTACACTATTAAATTCAATTTTGAGCAAAAAGGATTAGCGCCTGTTACCCTTAACAATATAGAATCCGGTCAATCGCTGCTGGAAGTGGCCCTGACGCATGACATTGAACTGCACCATAATTGTGGTGGCGTATGTGCCTGCAGCACCTGTCATTTATATGTGGAGAAAGGGGCAGATTTCCTGGAAGAACTGACAGACAGAGAAGAAGATTTTATTGACCGGGCGGTAAGTCCAAAACTTAATTCCAGACTGGGTTGTCAATGCCTGCTGAATGACGGGGAAGGTGAAGTGGAAGTGACACTGCCTGACCAGACACAGTTTTTGGGGGAATGATAGAAGTACGATGTACCTCGCCTGTAGCATTTGATTTTCATATTTTCACCTTTCCAAATTTTCATATAATATGTCACATTTTGAACCACCGATAAACTGGGCCGATCATGAAGATATTGCGCTGAAACTGTATGAACGTTTTGGTGACGAATTTACAGAGGGTAAGATCTACCGCATCCGTTTTACCGATCTGCTGGAATGGATACTCCAGATACCCGGTTTTGAAGGCACCCGTGAGCAGAGTACAGAGGGCCACCTGGAAATGATACAAAGCGCCTGGGTGTATGAGTGGAGGGATAATCAAAAATGATTTGAAAATGCAGTAATTTGATGATTTGAATAGTAACAACTAATATGTCTTCGCCAGGGTTATCTTGTTTTCCAGAAGGATACTTTGATCAAATTTCCGCATTTCCAAATTTTCAAATTGTCATTCATGAACGTTCTTGAATCATTTAAAAAGATCACCACTTTCGTTTTCGATGTGGATGGCGTACTGACAGACGGCACGGTACTGGTATTACAAAACGGGCTGCAGGCGAGACGGATGAATATCAAAGATGGTTTTGGGCTTCAAATGGCGATCAAGAATGGTTTCCGGGTAAAGATCATTTCAGGCGGAAACTCACCGGAGGTAAAAGACCGGCTGGAAAAGCTGGGAGTGAAAGACGTTGATATGGCGGTGATGGATAAAAAAGCATTACTGCAGGAGTACATTAAGAATAATACGTTACAAAAAGAAGAAGTGTTATATATGGGCGATGATCTGCCCGATCTGCCGGCTATGAGTGTGGTGGGGTTGCCTTGTTGCCCAATTGATGCTGTGGCGGAAGTAAAAGAGGCAGCACAATATATTTCTCCCTGTAAAGGTGGCGAAGCCTGTGTAAGAGAAGTGATCGAAAAAGTACTGAAACTGAATGACAAGTGGGAGTACCAGGCGGATGTTGCTTCGAGATAGTTTTCAGGTTTGATGTTTAAGTTTAAAAGCAGCCTTTAAGCTCAAACCTTAAACATTCATTATCTTCCCATAAATTTTATTCATGAGATTGACAGCCGCTTTTTTGAAGATGATCCGACTGCCAAATCTCTTTTTTATGGCACTTACGCAGGTGCTGTTCCAGTTTTGTATTTATCATACCTTATACAAAGGGCATATTCCTGACGGCGATCTTACCCGATTCTTATTATTGGTTTTTGCTTCTCTATTTATCGCTGCTGGGGGGTATATCATCAATGATTATTTTGATATTAATATTGATGAGGTGAACAAACCTCAGAAAATGGTAGTGGACAAAGTGATCCACCGCCGCTGGGCCATCGCCTGGCATTTCATGCTCAGCACCACTGGTATTTTACTTACTGTAATTGCTTTGCCATTTTTAAAACAATGGTATCTGATACTGGCGAATGTTTTTTGTGTGGTACTGCTTTGGTTTTATTCCACCACGTTCAAAAGAAAGCTGCTTACGGGTAATATCCTCATCTCATTACTCACCGCCTGGACGATACTGATCATTTTCTTTTCCAAGTTTCACCTGGATGATGCCTTTGGCAATGAGAATGGCGGACACTATAAATTTTTCCGGCTGGCCGTTCTATACGCCGGGTTTGCTTTTATCATCTCTCTT
>JAEUVL010000136.1 GCA_016786965.1 Chitinophagaceae bacterium | reverse complement strand
CAACGCCCGGGCGATGGTCTTCACCTGGAGCTATACTAAAGTGTGAACGCATGAACACAGGTTTTAGGTATTGCAAAAAGTATAAGGGTGCCGTATCTTTAGAACACAATCACTGCTATGACGCCCTGGTATATTGTCTATAAAGAGATCGCTGATAGGTTGTACAAAAACTATGTACTTAATAAAATTAATGGTGTTGATCCTGGCAAAACTCTTTTTGGTACTGCAAGTAACAGTAAGAATCTTATCACTTATTTCCCCTGGCTTCGTGATCTGAGGAAAGAAAAAAATATAGGACGGTTAGACCCGTTGCATGTATTTGTCAGCTTCAATGAAATGAATATGCCAGAAACCAGGCGGACAGAGATGATGGACCACTGGTATTCTTTTCTGGGATCCCGACGGCCGTATGATAAGATTGATTTTACGGGTTGCCCTGTATTTCCCCCCGGCAGATTTTTGCGATTGCGCAGGCAGAAGGACCAGGATGAATTATGGCAAATATTCAGAAAGATAATTGAAACGGGACAGGAAGGACTGACGGAACATGCATATCAGCAGGTATTGAATTGGGATGATATTGATTTCCCTTTTTTCTCTGTCTTTCTGTATTGGATAAGCCCGCATAGTTTTATGCCGCTAGACAAAAATACTTTCCGCCTCCTGCAAATGGCTGATCTCGCAAAAAGCCGGCTGGAGAATTTTGAAGCGTATAAGCGGCTTTTAAGATTCAGGAGTGATAAGTATATTGAGATTGCTACAGTAGCCCATGAAGATTATAATGATACAAAAAAGCTGTATAAATATGGAGAACAGCTCAGAAAGATATACCAATTGCCATTGGAAAATAGCCAACGTACCACCGACAGCGATTTCAGGCTTATTGGTTTCAGGATATTGAAAGGAACACAAAGAAAATATTACAAGGTACTGGAACCTGGCAAACCCTATTCCTTTTATAAAAAATTCAGCATACAGAAAGACGGGACAGTTTCGGTCAGCGAACCGGACGATCTGCGTTTGTATGCAAAAGAGGGATTGAATATTAATATCAGTGCAGTGGTTGGCCGCAATGGGAGTGGTAAAAGCACCCTTACAGAATTGCTATATCTCGCTATTTATAATATTGCTTGCAGCTTTACAAACGAATACAAAGAGTTTGGTGCTGTCGGGGGTGTCTGTATGGAGTTATATTATCTAGGCAATACCATGTACCGTGTAGAGGTGGCCGGGAAGAATATAAAAGTATATTCTTATCAAAAACATGAAAAGGGATACAATGCACCGAAGCTCCTTCAGAAAAATGAGTTTAAGTTGGACCGTTTTTTCTATACGCTGGCCGTTAATTACTCACATTATGGGCTTAATGAACTTAGCCTGGGCAAATGGGTGACCGCTTTATTTAGCAGTAATGACGGCTACCAGGTACCCATCACGGTAAGTCCTTCCCGCAGGATGGGAAATATTGACATCAATAATGAAGGCAATTTCATCATGTCTGCATTGTTGTCGAATCTGCTGGAATACGCAGAACGGAATAAGGATGATTTTAGGATCATAACAGAAGATGGGCGAAAAGCGAAGTGGATATGTTTTTCACAGAACAAGGAAAGCCTTGAGGAAATAAAAGAGGCCAGGGAAAAGTGGGCTGCTACCAACAAAAGGCACGCATTGCAGGAAATATATAGTCATTATGGGTTAAAAAAAACTAAACGGAGCAAACTGTTACGGGAGATGGTCGAAGATTATCTCTACCATGTATTGCTAACTATGCCTCTGCGATACGCCCTGTACAGGCAGTTCCTGGCTAAGGCAGGAGAGAAGATTCATGTCAACGATATTAAAAAGTATTTGCAGCAGATTGACACAGATGCGAGTCATGCAACGTACCGGTTCAGGCAGGCGATTAATTTCCT
>JAEUVL010000097.1 GCA_016786965.1 Chitinophagaceae bacterium | reverse complement strand
CAAAAGGTAAACATCCCTTCCGGGGTGCCCGCCATCACTTCCAAAGAAGCAGTACTCGCAGCACTGGCAGAAAGCAAGATTGATCTGCAGCAACTGAAAGGAAGCCTCGACAATCCCGTAAAGAATGCCTGGGGCAAACCAGATTTTGGTAAACTGGGTGTAGCCAGCGAAAATATCACCGCAGAACTAATGTGGGTGCCTCTCGAAGATGGTAAGCAACTGAAACTTGCCTGGCAGATATTTGTAGCCCCCGATCATACATCAGATATGTGGATGATACGGGTAGACGCACAAAACCATTCCATTATTGATAAAAACAACCTCACCGTATATGATAGCTGGCATAAAGAAGAAGACCATGCCGCTGTCACCAATAAGCAGGTTTTTACTGATAATTATGTTGCCACCAAACCTGTTGATCCTGCTACCCGTTTCGACATCAGGAGAACACCAGTGGTAAACTCTGCTACCTACAGGGTGGTAAAATATCCCGCAGAAAGTCCGCAGCATACCGGTGGCACACCCGTGCTGCATACCGATCCCTGGACGATGGCACCCGGCAATGCCACCTCACTCAAATGGCATAATGATGGCACCGCCGACCACGACAGCACCCGCGGCAACAACGTATGGGCCGCAGAAGACAGGGCCAATACCAATACTGTGATAGACAGGGCCGCCGTATCACAAACACCACAGCCCAACCTCACCTTTGATTATGTACCTGATTTTACAGTGGCTCCCACTTTAACATCGCCTCCCAATCAGCAATTCAATATCACCAATCTCTTTTACTGGAATAATATCATGCATGATATTGTGTACCTCTACGGTTTTGATGAGCCCTCCGGTAATTTCCAAAATAACAACCAGGGCCGCGGCGGTCTTGGCGGCGACTATGTGATAGCAGATGCGCAGGATGGCGGAGGAACTAACAATGCCAACTTTGCTACCCCGGTAGATGGCACAAGGCCCCGGATGCAAATGTATTTATGGACAGCCCCCAACCCAGACAGGGATGGCGACGTGGACAATGGAATCATCGCCCATGAATTTGGTCATGGTATCAGCAACCGTCTTACCGGCGGCCCCGGCAACAGTTCCTGCGTCGGCAATGCCGAACATGGCGGTGAAGGATGGAGCGACTATTATGCACTGATGGTAACCACCGACTGGGCCACAGCCACCGTTAATGACGGAGCATTGCCCCGGCCTATTGGTACCTATGCATTAGGTCAGCCCGTTACAGGTGGTGGTATCAGAAGCCGACCGTATTCCACCAATATGGCGATCAACAACCTGGTTTATTCCACCAATATGCCCGCACAGGTTCACAACCGTGGTGAGTACTGGTGTACAGTATTATGGGAAATGACCTGGGAAATGATCCAGCAGACCGGTATCAATCCCAACCTGTTCAACTCAGCAGGAGTGGGCGGAAACTCTGCCTCCATCAAGTTGGTAACAGAAGGCATGAAACTTCAGCCTTGCGGCCCCGGCTTCATAGATGCAAGAAATGCGATCCTGAAAGCTGATACATTATTCTTCGGCGCCCAATACAGTTGCGCGATCTGGAGGGCCTTTGCCAAAAGAGGAATGGGAAGAACCGCTTCACAAGGTTCTGCCAACAGTGTGACAGACCAGGTGCCAAGCTTTATTGTAGACAACGGCTTCTTCTCTCTTACACAATTGGCACCCCAGGTAGGAGAAGGACAAAATAATACCTATACCAACACCCTTACTGCAGGTAACTGCAGCCCCATAACAAACGCCTTTATTACAGATACACTTCCCACAAATGTGACCTATGTAAGCGGCGGCTCTTATAATGCCGGTAACCGCACAGTTACATTCGGGCCGATCAATCTCAGTTCAGGACAAACACAAAGCTTTCCGTTAACTGTTTCAGTAAATGCGGGTACTTATTTTGCCCCTGTCACCCCATTGAATGAAACCATAGCAGGTGCAGCCATACCAGCCACCTGGACCATCAATCCGGCCTCCGGCAACACATGGTCTGTATCTTCTGTCGCCAGTAATTCATCGCCCAATGCATTCTTTGCACCAGACCCTGCCGTGGTCTCAGATCAAACGATCCGTTCCATTGCTTATACCATCAACCCGGCCACTGTATCTAATTATACCACCCTTAGTTTCTGGCACCGCTTCAATACCGAAGATGGCTGGGATGGCGGCGTGGTGGAGATCAGTACCAATGGTGGTACCACCTGGACCGACCTCGGATCAAGAATGATCAATGGAAAATATAATGGCTCACTGGGTACAGGAAGCGCTAACCCCATTGGCGGAAGGGCCGCCTTTACAGGGCTGGCCAATACCTTCTTCAAAACAGACATCAACCTGTCTTCTTACGCCGGTCAGTCAGTTAATATCCGTTTCCGTTTTGCTTCGGATGATAACACCGCACCGGCAGGGGGTGGCTGGTTTATAGATGATATCATTATCTACAGCGAACCGGCTGTGTTCATTAAATCAAACCTGTTTAACAGTGCCAGCCAGCTATTGGCAGTGTCTGATACAATTACCCGCATTGTGGTGGGTTGTACATCCGCTTCCATCACCGGCCAGCCTTCCAATGTAAGCACTTGCGTAGGCAGCAATACATCTTTCACAATTGCAGCCTCTGGAGCACCGCTTAGTTTCCAATGGCAGGTAAATACAGGCAGTGGTTTTGTTAACATACCAGCTGGCGCCCCATACGCAGGCACTACTTCGGCAGTGCTCACCATTACTGGCGTTACAGCCGGTATGAACGGCTATCTCTACCGTTGTGTCGTATCCAATGGTTGTACAGCAGGCATCAATTCAGCATCAGCCAGTATATCAGTAGGCTCTAATGCCGCTGTAACTGCACAACCTGCAAACAGCACGATTTGCGAATCAGCTTCCACCAGCTTTACAGTGGCAGCTACCGGCGCCACTTCTTACCAGTGGCAGGTAAATACCGGCAGCGGCTTTGTTGATCTTACCAACACATTGCCTTACTCCGGCGTTACCACCGCCACGCTGACCATTACCAATGCCAGCGCTGCCTTGACAGGCTATCAATACCGTTGTGTATTGGGAAGTTGCGGTACACCGGTAAACAGTAATGCAGCTACATTGACCATATCTGTTCCGGTTAGCATCACAGTACAACCCGCCAGCGTTACGCTGTGCCAGGGTGCAGCACATACACTGTCAGTAACCACTACCGGCACCGTAAGCAGCTACCAGTGGCAGTTAAGCACTAACGGTGGAGTGACCTATACAAATATCACTGGAGCAAATGCAGCCAGTTTTGCTTTAACAGCATTCACCACACAGAACGGATATCGCCTCCGTTGTGTCGTAACAGGAAGTTGCGGACCGGTTAATTCGGCTTCAGCTACATTAACCGTAAATGGACTGCCTGATTTCACCTTGTCTTCATTGCCTTCTGTAGTTTGCCTTTCAGACAATGCCTTTACGCTGAATGCCTCTGTAAGCGGCGGTACCTGGAGCGGAACCGGCGTGCAGGCTGGACAATTTGTACCAGCAGCAGCAGGAGTGGGCACCTCAACGGTTAGCTATTCTCTCACCGTAGCAGGATGTAATACCACGAAGTCGGCACCGGTTACTGTAAATGAATGCGGCGAAAGACATTTATTGCTGAATGCATTTACCGCAGTATACGTATACCCTAACCCCAATAACGGACGCTTTAATATCCGCTTGAATACTGACCTGTACAGCCGGTTAGGATTGAAAGTGTTTGCCGCAGATGGCAAACTGGTAAAAGAGCAGAATGTCAGCGGCGTGGGTTATGGCAGTGTGATACCTGTTGATATTTCACAAATGCCATCAGGCACCTACCAGCTGTATATTTATAATGATGAGGGTAAATTTATCAGCAAAGGAGTAAGCATAATAGTGTACAGAAAATAAGAAACACTAAATAATAAAATGCCCTGCAATTGAATCATCAGTTGCAGGGCATTTTTGTTTTAGGAATATGTGCAGTATTGATACAGGCCGGATAATATTGTTACGCTGCGCCAGCTACTGGTCTTTCAGCAACCGGATCATAGCACTGCTGCCTTCGGTACTGGACAAATAGGCGTCATGCCTCACGCCTTTAACTATGGCCACCATATAAGCTGTATTAGGAGGAATGGCACCAAGGTTTTCTGCCACCATGGTCAGTTCATTACTCGCATTCATGGCTGAAACTGGCAATTTTATAACATAGGCATTGGCAGTAAGCCGGATATGACTGAAGATAAGCTGGTTGTTCAGGAAAAGAGAAATGGAGTCGCCATCGATCTCAGCGTTGTCATAAAAGCGCAGTTCAATAGAATCGCCGCTTACCGGGATTTCTTTGATAAAAACTTTCTGCCGGGCCTTAAACTTATCAACGATATCGGGTTGTTTTACAGGCTCAGGGATGGTTACTACAGGTTGCGGTTTTTCAGCCGGTGGTGGTGTGATGGCTGCTGGCTTCTCAACTGGCTTTTCGGGGGTTGTTTTCACCACGGGCGGGTCTTGTTTTGGGGGCGGGGTGGCTTTTGCCACCGGCTTCTCCGTTACCACGGGTTTTTCAGCAATTATTGGTTTGGCAGGGGGTTCAGGAATAGCCACAGGACGGTATGATAAAGACGCAATACTGTCAATTATATCAGGATCATTGGCCCCGACCGTATAATTATCTATCACAAAGTCCCATTCATCCTCAAATTGGCGATTATTGCTTTTGTCCAGGTGTACCTCGCCTTTTATATCGGTGTCATCCTCTTTTTCCGCAGCTTTTCCATCCAGCATCATTTTGCCGCCACCGGGGCAGTTAAAATCAGCTCTGGAAAGCATTGGCATTTTACCGGGAGTGGAAATGCTGAAACGGCCAGATTTTTCTTCCAAAAGACGGTCATCCCACCAAACGGCAGCATTGGTGTTGGGGTCAAAATAACCTTTAATGCTGTAGCGCCGGTAATTATTGGGAGATTCGTAATAGTACGAGGTGCCGGTAAGGCTGTCGCCCTGCTGAATGATCTTTACTTCCACTTTTTGCCGGTTGATCTTTCCTTTCCAGGTGCCCGTGATCATTTGAGCAGCAACAGGGCTGCCAAGGTTGAAAATGATAAAGAGAAACAACAAGACAGGCACGTTCTTTCCGGCTTTTTTCATGTAGGAAAACATTGTAAACAATCAAACGGATTTTTGCCTTTAATATTTTCCTGCCAAAACTTGCCACAGCGGAAAAAATTCATAACTTTCCCCCTGATACCTTCACGGACGGGGGTATATTTTCAATCAACTAATTAACGCTTATGAGAAAGTTATACGCTTTTCTTTCAATTGCATTATGCCTGCTCGTTACTTCCCCTGTATTTTCACAGGTAAGTAACTATACTTTTTCCCAAACCAGTGGTGTTTATACCCCCATATCCGGTGGTACATTGCTGGGAGACGCTGCTTCAGACGACCAGCGCTTTGTGGATCCAGCCGTTCCACTCGGTGGGTTTACAAGTACAGGCCCCGGTTTCCCTATCGGGTTCACTTTTTCCTACAACGGGATCAATTTTGACAGGTTAGCAATCAATAACAATGGATGGATAAACCTGGGACAATCCACTCTTACACCAAGTGTGGATATGAACACCACCAGTGCTTACACACCGTTGTCATCTACCGCCACTAATACCCCTGCTATACTGAGAAACAGGATTGCCGGTATGGGCCGTGATATACAGGCGCAGGCGGGTGCCTCGCTTCGTTTGCAAACAATAGGCACTGCGCCCAACCGCCAGTGTGTGATCCAGTATGCCGGCTATAAAAGGTTTGGTACTGCCGGTAATGGTGATAATATCAATTTCCAGATCATTCTAAATGAAACCACCAACAGGGTACAGGTGGTATACGGAACCATGGTATTGAATAACGTAACCACTACCTCCAGCATCAATCATGTAGGACTCGGTGGTACTACCGCTACAGATTTTAATAACAGGCAGACAACTGCGCCGCATAACTGGAACACCACAATTGCTGGAACCACTAACGCACAAGGAACACAAAACACTACCTCTACCATTGCTGTTACCATGCCTGTTTCCGGAACAACGTTTAACTGGGTTGGACCAGCACCCTGTGCAGGTGTACCTTCACCTGGCTTGATCTCCGGTCCTTCTACCATCGCCTGTTCCGGCGGTGGCGGCACCCTTACTTTAGGAGGTTACACTATTGCTCCGGGTATTACTTTCCAATGGAGACAATCCGCTACTGCAGGCGGACCTTATACTATTATTCCGGGCGCTACTAACAACACCTATACATTTACGGCTACGGCTACTACATATTATATCTGCACTGTTACTTGTACAACCAGCGGATTATCATCCAATACAACTGAATTTGCAGTAACTGTTACCAGCCGACCTGTTCACTCAGCAGTAGCAGCAACTCCGGCTACAGCTTGTTCACCCGGCAGCAGTACAATTACCGGAACAGTATCTGGCGGTGTTACAGTAGGTGGTGTAGGCACAATTGTAAGCTCCGGAGCCATCAACCTCGCTATCCCGGATAACAATCCAGCAGGTGTGAATTCAATACTTACAGTGCCGGCTTCTACTAACCTTCCTGCGGCAGGTGATCTGCGGATAAGAATTAATGCCAACCATACTTGGGTGGGTGATCTGAAATTTACTCTGACCAGTCCTTGCGGTACCACCTTCCTGTTTGACAGGCCGGGTGTGCCTGCACTTGCGGCAGGTAATGCAGATAACCTGGCAGGTGTATATACTTTTGATCTGGCAGGTGCTACTGTTATTCCTGAAACAGCTGGATCGGGTACTGTTGCTCCCGGCACTTACAGGCCTTCTGATGTTGGAGGTGCACCGCATAACTGGGCAGGCCTTACTTTCCCCTGCGCTGCTGCTGGCAACTGGACGCTTAATGTTTCTGATAATGCCGGATTAGATTTGGGCACACTGGTTGACTGGGCTATAATCGGCCCCGGTGCTGGTAATTATACTCATACACTGACCGGGCCTGGTACCATCGTACAAAATCCGTCAACCGGACCAAACAATTCAAATGCCAGCTTTAGCGTATCTAATTTACCTGCTGGTACACATAACTATACTTTGACTTCTACTGATGTGATTGGTTGCTCTGTTTCTTCACCGGTTTCTATAACAGTTACACAAACACCAGCAGTAACTATAGCTCCGGCAGCTCCGGTAATTTGCGCCGGTGCTATTCAGCAACTCACTGCTAATGCGACGCCACCAATTACTCAAACATTCTCATCTGGTACTATTAACCTGGCGATACCTGACAATAATCCGACAGGGGTGACGACTCCTGCAATTGTTCTTCCTTCAGGCATTAATATGGCTGCTGGTTCCAACCTTCGGGTACGCATCAATGCCAATCACTCATGGGTCGGAGATTTACGTTTTAGCTTAACAAGTCCATGCGGAACAACTTTCCTGTTTGACAGGCCTGGCGTACCGCTTTCTACTGTTGGCAACTCCGCTAATCTGGGTACTTCTAGTGCTACCACACCACCGCCTGCTGTGTATATTTTTGATCTGGCTGCAGCTACTATAATTCCTGAAACAGCTCCTGTCAGTGGATTTATTCCCACAGGCAGCTATCAGCCTTCCAATACTGCCGGTGCGTCACACCCATGGACTGGTCTTACTTTCCCTTGTGCCGCTACTGGTAACTGGACTTTAAGCATGAATGATAATGCTGTTGGTGATGTTGGTGTTTTAGTGGACTGGGCTATCTTGTATGATGCTCCAACTCCTTCTGTTTGGACTCCTGTTACCAATGTATTTACCGACGCTGCTGCTACTGTACCTTATGTTGCGGGTACTCCTTTAACAACTGTAT
>JAEUVL010000972.1 GCA_016786965.1 Chitinophagaceae bacterium | reverse complement strand
CCACCCTTCAACTGGGTATAGACCGGGTAAGAAAAGCGCCTGCGCAGGTACTCATCCGGCTCCACTTCATGAATGCCCATCAGGTTCATGATCTCCAGTATGCCGTGTGCCACACGGCCCGAACCGGTAACGGCAATCTTTACATTCGGCAATCGTAGTCCGAAATAATTATGGATCAACTCTCTGAAGCTACGCTGCTTATAGACCCTGTCTAAACTAAATAAGCCGGTCCTGTTGCCATAAGCCATCATTCCATTATGCGCCCCCACCACCCCGGCAAAGAACCCAAAACCGATAATACGCTGGCCGTCCTCATGCTCCAGGCATTCGTAGTCCACCAGTGTTATGTGCTTGTCCAGTATGGCTTTCAGCAGCGGCTGGTTATGTGGTTGTTTCTTTTTAGTATGGGAAAAAAAGAGGTAGGTCTTTCCGGGTATCAACTCTGCCACCGGCACTTCCTTGATGCCTAATAATATATCGCAGTCGCTTATATCTTCCCGCACTTCCACGCCAGCCAGTTGATACTCCCTGTCGGAGAAACAGCGGGTGGAACAAGACTGAACAACAACCTTTACCTGCGGGGCATTTTTGTGTATCCATTTGCATTGGGCGGGTGTCAGTGCCACCCTGTTATCGGCCGGTATCTTTCCTTCTTTGATCAGTCCAATTCTTGTCATATAGCCTTTTATCGTTAGTGAAACCGTTTGCGGTGGCAAAGTTGCCATTTCTCAACCTACCAAACAAACTGATTTAAATCAGCAGTCGTGGCATGATAAATGTTGTAACTTCAATTTTTCCGGAAAAAAATAATGGCTGTGGTTACATGCCTCCATCCGGTGGTTACACACAAAAAAGGCCCCTGTTATGAAGAAAACTTATTTCCTGCTGGTAAGTGTTGTTTTTTCTGTTGCCTGGCTGTCCTGCAGCAAGCCTACTGATAGCGGAGACGATACTGCCGGGCCTTATAAACTCAGCTATGGAGACTCCATTCTTTATATGCGGCCTTCGGCAGGTGATTATATAGTTTCCCCCACCAGCCAGCGGCCCGGTACCTATACCGGCTTCCCGGACGGGATCGAGATCGATGGTACTACCGGCGCTATCAATGTATCTAAAAGTGAGACCGGCCTGCGCTACCGCATTACCCATACAGGCACCGATGGAACAGTAACCACCACTATGGTCGTGCTTTCCGGCATTACATTTACCGATAAATTCTACAACCTTTCCCTGCATGATTCCATAGCCTTCCCGGTATATAACGCCAGCCCATCAAGAGTGCTACCGCTAAGCGGCTCCAGTTTTGATGACGGCAATGTGGCCAATGGCGGCGGTTGTGCCGTACGCACCACTAATGGCTCTATCAACCTGGCAGAAACCGTACGCAACGGTGTGTTTGGTTCCACTCCGCAAAACGACCGGCGGGAAACCTTTGAAATAAAATACCGCATCAACGATGCGAGTGGCAAAACAGAGAATAAACTGAAAGTGCTTCTCTATTGGTATAATACAATGGCCGATGTGCCCGCTGATGTTTGGCAAACACTGAATGACCGCCAGAATGAAGGGGTATTTTTAAAAGGTGC
>JAEUVL010000941.1 GCA_016786965.1 Chitinophagaceae bacterium | reverse complement strand
GATCAAAAGTTGAGTAAGATCAAAATGGTGAAATGATGAGTTCAAGATGACAGCTCAGTTTACGATTATCGTTCTTCCGGATTGCTGCCGCATCCAGTAAAGAGTGAGATTTGACATGGCAGCTGCCCTGGCTTTCCCGATCTCTATGGTACCGTCGAGTGCCTTGAATACAAACTGCCATTGTTTCTTTTTGTCGTCGGTGGTTTCTGCCTCTATTTTTTTTATGAGGGCTTTTGCTTCTGCCTGGCATACGCCGGTAGGGTCTATCCAGCTCAGTGTTTCCAGTGCATTGTCAAAGTCTTTGGCTGCTGCAGCTGTTTGTGCCTGCAGGATATACTTTTTGCATTCCAGGTTTTGCATTTCTTTAAATACGGCGGGGGCTTTCTGCTGTGCCCTTGCATAACAGGTTGTGGCTTCTTCCGGCACGGTAAGGAGGATGGAGAGGGCGGCCTGGTATTCTTTCATGGAACGGTATTTTTCTGCTTTTTGCAGTATCAGTTCGCAGTTCTGATTATAGTAACTGATGATCTTGCTTTTGGCATTTTCGATGAATTTTGCTGCTTTATCATCTGCAAATTCAATTTGTGAAATGGCATTCGAAACAGCCTCTTCTTTATTAAAGCCGCTGCCTTTGATATTTCTGGAATACTGCGAGAAAATAATGGCTGAGTTCTGCTGTTTGATGATGATACTGAAGCTGCAGTCTGCCACCATAATATTCCGCATGCCCCCTGCGGTGGTTTGCACCCCGTTGACCATTAATTTGGGTTCGGCCACAAAGCTGTTATTGTACCAGGCCGAAGCGATACCCGATTCTGTAATCAGGGAAGTTATTTTCTCTTCTATCATTGATCTGGCAGCCTCACTTACTTCTCCGGTGGTTACCGGCGGCGCCACATAAAGGCTGATGGTGGAGAGTTTTGTATTCTCCTCCGTTTGGGCAGCAGCCCCGAATACGGTCAGGAGTAAGCCGGCCACTAATAAATTTTTATAATAAAGCATATCTGTTAGTTTATAGTTATGAAAATGGTGCCATTCTTTACCTGGCGGGAGCAATTGATGTTTTTGCTTTTGAGGAACTGGTAGATTTTCAAACCGAATTTGTTGGGGCTGTAGTTCATGTCTTTTTCATCTTTCAGGGGGATACGTACATCGTCGAAGAAAACTTTCACGTCCGTTACACCCTGAATATGATAGTTGTTTTTCACTGCATTTTCTGCCATCCAGTTTTCCAGCACATCGGAAAACGGAAGACCGTCAGGTTTAAGCTCAGTGGAGAATTTATACTTGCTGCCCTGTGCAAGCGAAAAGTTAACCTTTATGGAACGGCCATTAGCCACAATGTCATCAAATTTTGTTTGCATGACATTCAGAAAATCCACCACACAAGGAGATACCTTTCCGTCTTTTACGGGCAGATTTTCATTTTTAGACAAGGCCCGTGTAACCAGGGCGCCATAGTCTGTGGTATGAAATTTTGGTGATTCACATACTTTATTGGCGAGTGAGTTGGCTGTAGAAACATCAAACGCCTGTAGTATAATACGGGCTGCGTTGCCCGAAGCGGTGGATATCATTTCAGGTACTTCCACTTCCACATAGATATCTGCGCCGGAATATTCCACCAGGGCCGACTTAATATCTGTTTGTGAACCGGAAGTAAAGATGCCATCATCAATGGCGCTTTTCAGTTTGGCGGTGAAGTCTACCGTTGTAAAACCCCGGTTGTCAAATTCTTCTTTTACTTTGGATATAGCCACCCGCCTGTTTACATCTGATTCTAATACGGTCCGGATATCTTCATTTTCTTTGGTAAAGGGGATGACAATGATTTTGGGCTGTACTGTTTTTACCTCAGCCGTCTGGGCAAAGACTGTTGTTCTATTCAGGATGGCGGCCAGAACTATCAGCGGGAGTAATTTTTTCATATTTTTTATCAAGCTTTGGTTTCAGGATCAGAATCCGAATTTGCGGATGACTTGTTTTTGTTCGAGCCAGGTTCGCAGGGAGCGGAGGTTAATGGTGATATCAGAAGCAACCTGGTAATCCACCAGTTTTGGTCCCCTTATTTTTTCTTTATTGCCGGATTGGGATGTTTTTGTTACAAACTGCATGTAACAATCTTTTGTTTTAAAACATTCCAGTACGGAGGCGTATTTCTTTTTGGCATTTTCTTCATCAGGGATAAGTGGTGTGGTTTGCCCGGATTCTGGTATTCCCTTGAACAGCAGGGTTTCGAATGCCAGTTCCACCGCGTTGTCGTATGCTGCAGGCAGGCTGCTGCCTTTGCCGGTGGCACTGATTCGTATGGTGCCTTCTTCAGTTACTGCATTGTTGCTTACGGTCTTTGTGTATAGTTTTTGTGTGCAGGACAGGCAGATGATGGAGAGGAGGAGGAATAGTGATAAGTATTTCATGAGTTTTTATTTTCAGATTATTCTTACGAGCAATGTTTTCTTTGAGGCAAGTTTGTCCTTGATTATTTCTGCTCCTTCTGTTACTTCACAAATGGAGAACTCGCCTTCTACTTTATCAAGTTTCAGCCAGCCAATCAATTTTTCCCTTTTCATTATTTTATCTCCAACGGTAATGGTCTCTTCTTCATACACTTTCAGTTTTACACTTTCTTTCTTTTTGAAAATATTTATTTTGTCCATCAGGCCTTTCTCGCACTCATTGCCTTTTTTATAGTCTTCATCAAAATAGTTGGTTCCAGCGGAGATGAGTACCATGTCGGGCAGTCCTTTCTTATCTTCTTTCTCAACGCTTACCAGTTGAATTTCTTCCGGGAAGATTTTAGCTACCGACATTTTTACCTGTTTTCTGAGAAGGCACTGTGCATTTTCGAGCGCATCGGCCTGTTTATTATCATGATTGGGGGTGTTTTTGGCGTAGAGGTTTTCCTGGTGTACGGCAATACCGCGGGCTACGTCAATTACCTGGAAGCTGAATTTAATTTCAACATTGTGCCGGTTCTTTAATTCATACATTTTAGTTACGGAATTATATTCCTGGTATCTTTCTTCCGTAACACTCATCTGGTTGATAACGCCTGTTACAAGGTAGGCCGCTCCTTCCAGCCGCCCTTGTTCCACAATTTTGCTGTTCAGGAATTCTTCCTGTTTCTGCACGTTGAGTTCGTCCAGTACTTTCTGGAATTTGCTCCGGTCGAGGATATTGAAGCGGTTTCCTTTGACCAGTTGCTGGGTGACCATATCCTGTACAATGCTGGTATAGTTAGACTGGGATGTATTTGACACAGCACTGATAAAAGGGAGTACAGCTATGGAGGGTTTACTGTCTTGTGCATGGGGGGTGTTGTTCAGTACCAGTGCACAAAGAAGGGAAAAGGCAATCTTTCTCATATTCTGGTGGAGTGTTTTGGCGTTTATAATTTGAGAGCAATACTATTCATAAGAATTTTCTCAGTCTGTACCCTCATCGGGTACAATCTTCAATTACCGGTATTTCACCCAGTACACTCAATTTTGGGGAACAGGACAGGGCTTATTTATTTTACGGCTTTTTTGCTGGGAAGCCATCTTCTTCAGCCTTCTGAACAGGTACCTGGCGGTGGTATACAGGATGTTCAGCCAGCTAACCGGCACCAGCACCAGTACTCCGTGTTGTTGCTGATAGTGCGGATTTATTTCAGTAAAATATTTTACATATGGATCCTTACTTTGATGGATGCGGCTGATATCTGATTTCAGCAGGGCCACCTGAAAATGTATGCGCATCACGAAGGGGTGAGAACCTGTTGATTGCGGAGGAAGGGAGCGGGTAAGTTCATGCTTGAGGGCAAAGATAGCTGCTGGTATTTTTTTGCCGGGCCTTGGATAGCAGTTGAGGCTGTACCTGCATATCATGGCATACATGAGAGGATTTGCCATAAAGCCTGCCACATACATAGGGGAGAATGGTGCTTTTAATTTCCGCCGGATATATTTAAAGAAAAGTCCCTGCAGCGGGAAATTTCCTTCCCTGTAATCCTCCCGCAGTCCGAATGCGGAGCGGAGTACCGTAATTCTTTTTTTGCTGATGGTGAGCGGGTAGGCAGTGCCAGTGCAAAAGCCTGCGAGTTCTTTGTCCTTGTAAATGTAGCTGATCTCGAGGCTCTCGGGATGTTGCCCGAACAGGTAGCTGTTGAACTCATCTTCTGTGAGGTCGGGGTTGAGGGTGCACTTAAAGATCTCGTACAATTGCTGAAGTGAGGTGTTGCCGGCATTTATATCGCCCAGGCCGAAGTGTTGCATTGTAAACATGGCTTATTGTTTTATTTGCCATGTAAGTTGGTGGTTGCTTGCTACCGGAAAAAATGAAGATGATAAAGAGGCTGTCCGGGATGACGAAGAGGCTACAACTGCTTGTTCAGGCTGTCGTGCACCTCTCTGTTGCGGTATGTGTCGCCTACTGTACATTCTTTCTTATCCAGGAAATAGACCCAGTTCGATTTTTTGCCGGTAATGTAGCGGGTGTTGATGATGCAATGGCGGCTGATGCGTACCAGTTCGGGAGGGCATAGTTGCTGAAAAGCGGTGAGGGACATATTGGACCTTAGCATCTCACCGGTGTGCAAGGTGAGGTGTACATAGTTTTTTTCAGAGGGCAGTGTTTCTGCAAATTTGAGCATGGGCCAGCTTATTTTACGTGTTTGGTATCCTTCTGAGCTTTTTTTGATGTGTGCAGGTTGTACGCTCAGGCTGACAGCAGATTCGCGGTAGGCTGCGGATGCGGCGAGTGCTGGCTGAAGGAGTTTCAGTGTGGTAAGCAACTGATCCGGCAGGAATCCGCCGGTTGTTTTGACAATAAAATCGCTGAGGTGAAGATCGCTGATACGCCGGAGATACGAATCGTGGTTCATGCCGCTCAGGAAAACAACCCTGGTAAAATGCTGTTTGATCACAAAATCGGCAATATCTATTCCATCTTTTTTGCCTTTGATCAGGATGTCGAGCAGCGCAATGACCGGCATGTTTTGCCTGCAAAGTGCTATGGCAGTATCATAGTTGTCAACGATGGTTTGGCCTGCGGGCAACAGCACGTTGTATCCGTTTGCATCCAGCAATTTCCGCAGGGCTGTGAATAATTCCGGGTCGTCTTCGACCAGTAGTACGTTGATGCCTTCTATGTTTTTTTTCTGAGGGGTCATACAAAGATGAATTCATAGTGCAGGCCTTTATCTTCTTTAACTTGGGGTGTTGTTCCCAGCAGCTGCGATAATTCACTGACCAGTTTATTTCCTTCACCGCTGCCTGGTTCAGAACTTTTAATGCCTCTTTGTCCGTTGTCGCTGACCTCAAGGTGAATTTTTCCTTTTTCTTTTGTACAAATTACAGATACGGCCGGTTCTGCCGTGGTAGAGTAGGCGTATTTAAAAGCGTTGGTGACAAGT
Source organism: Chitinophagaceae bacterium (assembly GCA_016786965.1). Classification (GTDB taxonomy): domain Bacteria; phylum Bacteroidota; class Bacteroidia; order Chitinophagales; family Chitinophagaceae; genus JJ008. The sequence goes on along the minus strand of JAEUVL010000941.1, from coordinate 13,790 downwards.
TCGCTCACGATGAGCAGCACCAGGGCGGCTTTGTTTTTTTCGAGGGCGACAGGGGCATTTATGTTGAACTGCATATTTTCCTTGCCAGGGAACAGTTTCCTTTTTTCCTCACATATCCACCAGAATTTTTCATTCAGTGATATGGTGTCGCCAGGCTCCTGGTCAACCAGGTTGTGCAGGGTGTAGAGCATGTGCATATTGTTCTGTACCCAGGCAAGGTTTGTTTCGGTTGGTTGTTGTTGCAGACTGGCCAGTGCTAGTTTTTTGATCAGGAACTGAAGGTCATGGTTAACGGCCCATTTACGGAGGCGGAGCGCTTCGTTGAGCTGACTGATGATTGCTTTTTGTTTACGTTCACGGAACCAGAAAAGGAGAGCGGCCAGGAGGCATAAGGCGATAATGATACCGATCGTGGATTTCAGCCGGCTGCGCAGTTTTGTGGTTTTCAGTTCGGCCTGAGTAAGTGAAAGGTTCTTTTCCTTTTCGAGGGTGCGATAGCGAACTTCGAAGTGTTGGAGCTGCTTATTGAAGAGAGCTGCATAGAGGGTATCGAGTTTTGCGTTGTCAACAGTATAGGGGTTAAAGGTCTGCATATTTTTATTTTCCGGCCATAGCTCTGCAGTTGATGGTTTGCCGCTGAAGTAATCCTGTATATCTTTTTCCTGTTCGGCTGTGAACAGCTGGTTTTTCCGGGTTTTGTTGATAAAGGCGAGTATGGTGGCCGGTGGTGTTTGTGCTTTGAAAATGCGGGCAGCTTCCTCCATGGATTTTTTATCGAATTTGTTGATATCATATTTTGCGTTTCGCTCCATAGTGTAGTACAGTATGATGAGCCTGAGCCGTTCATCTTTAATTCGTTCGTTGAGTTTGTTGCCCAGGTTCATATACCAGTCTGATGAATCGAGTATACCAAGGGCACCGTAAGTTCTGCCCAGCATGGTGGAGGCTTTTATCATGCCCATGGTATCGGACGCTGTAAGGAAGGTATGAAGGGCGTATTGTGCATGCTGGATGGAGGCTTGGTACGAGCGGGTGTTGAGGTTGCATTCTGCCATTAATACGATCATGTCAGCATGCAGCGGCAGATCGCTGACATTGAGAAATTGCCTGGAGGCAAGGTCGAAGTATTCAAACGCTTTGGTGTGATTACCCTGCATGCGGAATGCCTGCGCAATGGTGGAGAGTGCGAGGGCATAATCATAGCCATTGCTTTTTTTGAGTTCACGGATAGCGTTGTAGAAACGTTCATTGCTGATGGTGGTGTCGAAGCAGAAGAGTTGATTTCGGTAGATGGCAGATTCCTGCCGGGCCGCCCAGAGTGTGAGACTATTTTTTTGTGCCAGCATCAGGGCTTTTTTATGGGTGGTTACAGCTTGCGTGAACGCAAGTGTTTTGGTTTTCCATTGACCGTATGCATTAAGAGCCCTGACCTGCAGGAGCGGATCGGCTGACTTTTCTATTCGTTGCAAAAGTTCTTCCCCCAGGGGGGCTGCAGTGGCGGGTTGAGGGCCTTTTGCAATATTTGTAATGGAGGTGATGAGCCATTGTATAATCAATGATTCATCACCAGAGAGGCGGGCATAATAAAGGCCCAGGGAATCATAGGTATGGTTTTGAAATTTGCGGGTAGTGCGCAAACCTGCCGACAATACCCGGTAGCAGCGGGAAACGAGTGCCGGTTGTTGAATGGAATTGATCTTTTCCTGTATGAAGCTGGTATTGAAGCGACAGGAGGGCGTATATTCTTCGAGGCAGGTCCGGGCTTCTTCCAGCAGGCGTAGTATGGTAAGAGAATCTTTAACAGAAAGTTTTTGGGAAGGATTATTTTCCTGTGCGGTGATAGCGGGGGCTGTACACAGGAGGGTTAAAGCCATAAAAAGAGTGCGGCTTGTAATGCTGCTTTTCAGCCGGGAAGCAAAGGGAAGTTTCATGTGACGTGGTTATTTTTATGCTGGATATAGAATGAACTCAATGTCATTCAAGTATGATTGTGCTATGCAAATTTGCGGATTGATCTTCAGCTTCAGAAAATATTAATGAAATATGAAGTTATAAGTAAGATGTATGAGAGTGCTTAAGCGCCTGTAGTTCAAAGCGGTGATAAGTGTAAACGTGTAATATTAATTTTTATGAAGGCTGGCTCGGGATTTTTGATTTTACAATTCCGTTGTTCACCAATTTTCTATGGCTTTTTTGTAAATAAGTATTTCCTGTATATTGGTGCACACTTCTTCAGCCGGGCTACTGGCGGTAGCATTGAAGCCAGATGAAGGTCAATAATGCACCGGGCAACCGACTTTCGTCCATCAGACGGCAGGTAATGATTATTACCGGATGTCACAGACATATCAAAGGGGATAAGAAATGCAAAAGGAGCCGGATACGTTTGTGAATGACTGCGTAAGGAATAAGCGTCCTCCACCGTTATCTCTCCTTAACCTCATTTTAAATATCCAAATCATTTCACCCTAACAGATTGATTACATGCCCGTTTAAACTCTTCAGCAGCTAAACTTTTTGTTCCGGGTCTGTATCCATTGTCCTGAATGCAGGATTAAGGGTGCAGGGTGCGATATTCATTGTCGTGGTACTGGATCAAAAGTCGTGAATAGCACATTAATGGTACGGGGTTTAAAACGCAGAGACCTGGATACATCAACTTTTCAATCAGGATCGTAAACGATTCTTACCGTTGCACCAACTCATTCCTTCCACACAGAATTGTTAGTATAATAAACGCATATCGCCCTGGCATCGGTTCATTGCTTATCAAAAGCAGCCTGCTGCTGCAACGCCAATGATTATCTTGATCCTTTCTGAGTCTAAGCCCACTCACCCTTTGGGGAGGCCACTCCTCACCCATCACTTATTGCTCCGCAACATTCACCTGCTAATCACCCGCAGCCGGATACTTATATGCCGGAATTGCAAGAGCAGGACCTTCTATTTTAGCTTTTGAAATCTGCTGATCACAAACCGGCTATCCTTTTTAAACTCAAAAATCAAACTTGTATGAAACAAACGCTTCTCCTCTGCGTAAGCAGTACCCTATTTCTTTTTTCCTGTAAAAAAGACGAAACAACACCGCCACCCGCTCCCGAACCTTCGCCAACTATTACCAGCATCAGTCCCACAGCAGGACCAAAGAACACCGTGGTAACTATCACCGGAACAAACTACGGCACCAATGCCGCAGCAGTAAAGGTTTATTTCAACGGTGTACAGGGCACCGTGCAATCCATAACCGCTACACAACTTACCGCCACCGTACCCGCAGCAGCCGGCACCGGTGCTGTAAAAGTGGAAAAGAACAGTGTACAGGTGACAGGGCCGGTATTCACCTATCATGGAAATGGAATGACCACCACCTTCAGCCTTACTGGTACCGCCACTAGTCTCAACCATCCTTCCGGCATTACAAAAGATGCTGCTGGAAACCTCTTTGTATGCGACAGGGATAATCACCGCATTTTAAAAATAACACCGGCGGGAGTCTCTGCTGTATTTGCCGGAGGCACGATGGGCTTTACAAATGGCACTGGCGTTGCGGCACAGTTTAATCAACCGTATGCCATTACTATCGATGGGGCAGGAAATCTCTATGTGGGCGACAGGATCAATCATGCTATTCGCAAGATAACATCTGCAGGTGTGGTTACTACCCTCGCAGGCAACGGCTCAGCGGGCTTTGTAAATGGTACAGGCAGTGCAGCCAGCTTTGCCGAACCACTGGGCGTAACGGTCGATGCCGCTGGCAATGTTTTCGTGGCCGATTACCTGAACAGTGCTATCCGGAAAGTAACGTCCGCCGGTGTGGTGACCACCGTCACCACCGTACCACAGATATTTGGAATTACAGTGGATGCTGCAGGCAACCTGTACTTTACAGAATACGGGCAGCACAAAGTATCGAAATACAGCAGCACCGGTACGTACTCCGTATTAGCAGGTGATGCATCGGGCGGTAACGCCGATGGTACAGGCGCTGCAGCAAGGTTCAACTTTCCTGCCGGTATACTGCTTGATGCTACAGGTAACTTATATGTAACAGAAACGATCAATCACCGTATCAGGAAAATAACACCTGCTGGCGTGGTGACCACGATAGCCGGAAATACAGGTGGCTATGCTGATGGCGCCGGCGTTTCAGCATTGTTTGATTCACCTATTGCCATTTGTGGCGACTTTGCCAACAGCACAGCATTCATAGCTGACTTCAACAATCATAAAATAAGAAAAATGATCATTGAATAATTTTGTGCCGGCTTTACAACAGTTTTGTAAAGCCGGACTATTTTCAAATTAATTATAACTACAATGGACAAAAAAGACCTCTGGCCCAAAGAAGGCAAACTAAAAAAAGGATTGATCATTCTCGCTATCGTCATTGTTTCAGCACTGGCAATGGTTTTAATTGAAGAACAAACAACCGTGAAATTGTCTAAACGGGTTCCCCTTGTTATTGCTTTTGCCTGCATTGCCATATGGCTGTACAATCCGGCAAAAAAAGAAAAAGCATGAAGAAAGTATTTTTGGTTTTACCCTTTATCATTATTGGTATCAGCACCTGGCTTACACTTACCGGCCGATGGATCGTTCCATCGGTCAATCAATGGCAGGCGGATATGATGGGAGATAACAAATACTTCCCTGCTCTCACCATCTTTATACTGGCATTGCCACCGCTGCTGATCTTAGTAGGAATGAAGAAATGGTGGCAAAAACGTTCCTCCTGAATACACTGAACCCTGATCATTTATAAAAATCCTGCAAATGCAGGATTTTTTTTGGTACACCTTCCCAATATGCCCGGATAACCGATCTCAACAAAAGAATAAATGCATCAAACAAATTAATAACTGAGTTTATCCCCTCACTGTTGATAAACAAATCACTATTGCCCTTCAGTTATTCATTCTTTATCTTATTTTTAAATCGCTCATTCTAAGCAAACAAACCAAATTCCACCTGCCTGGCTTTCATCTTCATCAGAGTCAAAAGCCAGGTAAACACCATAAGATAAACCGTCTTTTAATCTCCTTAATTATGTCAAAGTACTTCCTCCTGAATGCGCTGTTCTTTACACTCATTACGTCTGCTCATGCACAGAAAAGTTGTAATTGTGCTGCATTAACGGATATTACAAGGAAAAAGATGGAAGCCGCCATCAACACCGGCGCTTTCGAAGAAGCAGCAGCATTTATTAATGAACAAAAGAAAAGTGCCGATCCGTGCTGCCAGGTTATTGGCCTTCTGTATGAAAGTATGATGCAGAATGCACAAGCCAAACCGGAGCTGAGCCTGGCTACCGCCCTGCAGACAAAAACAGCGCTAAAGAAAACATATAACCTGTATGCTGATGTGATGACCAATCTTACATTGGGTCTGTATTATAATAAAAAAGGAAATGGCGATAGTGCCAATCTTTATTTTTACCAGGGGCTCGATGCAGCCACCAATGCAAAAGAACATTACCTGGTGGCCCGTATGTGTGTGAGCATCGGCAATTCCTGGTCAAACAGGAAGCAGGAACAAAAAGCACTGGAATATCAGAAAAAAGGATTGGAAGCAGCCCTTCTTTCCGGCGACACGCTTTCTATCGCACAGGCTTATTCATACCTCGTTACCGCTTATGGCCGGATGTATGATGATACTGAAAAAATGATCTATGTGGATTCAGCATCGCAGGTAGCAGGCACAGCGCTGATTTATGCAAAAGCGGCAAAAAACCGAACGATGATCATCCGCAACTATCTCTCCATGGAGAAATTTGAGATCGTAAAAAAGAACTTTCAGCTAGCACTTCAGTATTCAGACACTATACAAACATTACTGCCTGAAAAAGCTTCACCCACTATGCTGGCCTCCTTCTATACAGACAGGGGTGTTGCATTAAGCGGCCTGAAAAGATTTGATGAAGCCATCGAAAATCTGAACAAATCATTGGAGTATGCCGGAAAATCAACAAATGCATACTTAATAAGAAGCACCAACGACCGCCTCTACGAAGCCTATAAGGCCAAAGACGATCCCCGATTAGCATTGAGCTACCTGGAAAAATTCAGGGTATTGAATGACAGCCTGATAGACAAAGAGAATTCAGATGCGATCAGTGAACTGGAAGCAAAATATAATAAAGCACAGGATCAGCGGGCCATCAAAGAACTGGCACAGCAAAAAAGAATATATGTGTTACTTGCCGCGGCAGGCCTGTTTGCATTGATCGGTCTTGGCTTTTTCATCCGCCAGCAGTCGCTGAAAAACAAACAGAAGATAATGGAAACAGAACAGCGCCTGAACCGTGCCCGGATGAACCCGCATTTCTTTTTCAACGCCTTATCCTCCTTACAAAGTTTTGCATTGCAGGGAAATGATGGTAAATCCATTGCCAGCAACCTGTCTAAGTTCTCACACATCATGCGGGAAACACTGGAGAGCACATACAAAGAATATGTTACCGTTGAACAGGAAACAGATTTCCTGAATGAATACCTGGAACTGCAGAAAGTACGGTTCCCGCAAAAGTTCACGTATGAAGTGTCAGCTTCACCCGAAATAGAACCGGATGAGATGCTGCTTCCGTCCATGATCCTGCAGCCCTTTGTGGAGAACAGTATTGAACATGGCTTTACAGGTATAGAGTATGCCGGGCATATCAGTGTTACATTCAGGAAAACAGGAAATGATCTCCAGATCAATATTACCGACAATGGTAAAGGACTTGCCACTTCACCAAAAGAGGAAAGCGAACATATATCCCGCGCCAGCCAGATCATCAGGGATCGTATCTATCTGCTGAACATCAAACTGAAAACCCGTGCTGGTTTCAGTATTGATAATAACAGCGACGGCAAAGGAGTGATTGTCAAGATCACATTACCGGTATTGTTTAAAAAAGATATTAAGAGTTAATAAATAACAAAGAAGCAATAATATCCGGGAGTTATCCCAGTCTTTACTTGTGATTATTTCACATTTGTACAAAGCATTTCATAACTGCCCATTACCGGGTAGGCAGAAATGGTGTTACTTAGAAACGAACTCCCTGCATATTCCTGCCGGATAAAGAAACTCACCACGAGATAGCATTTGCCATCCTTTCCTTTATACACTACCGAGCCTTTGCGTGTCCTTCCGGTAACAATGCCGGTAATATCATGCCTTTCTACCGACCAGTCACTGGTAGTAACAACAGCTTTAAAAGCGGTGCCCTTAAATTCTTCGCCATGATACTTATTGAATGTTTCCACGAATAACTTTTCCAGCGCTGCATCTGTTACCACAGCTGCAGGCACACGGGTGTCTTTTATTTTCTGCTCTTTTGATTTTGATGCCATGGCCTTGATATCATCGGCAGAACCAAGGCCTGTGAGCAGCTTGGTGGCCAGTTGGTAGGCGGCTTTAAACTTTTCTTCAGCCGGGAATACCCGTTGTGCCGCATCCCAGTGGGCCTGGTTGAATTGCAGCTCATAATATTCTGCCAGGGCATAGTCCGTATTGACAGATCCGCGGCAATGTGATTCTAGTTCGGCCAGGTCTTTTTCAGCATGCTTTGCAGATGCATTGATATACCGGAGTTCTCTTTCGAGATCTTTTTTATTCATGCTCATATCCATCTTCAGCAGTTCCTCCGTCCTTAGTTTATAAGCTGCAATTGTTTCAGAAACTTTGGCAAGATCGTAGGTGCTTACCTGGATGGACACTTCGAAGAGGGACCGCAGCAGTTCACTTACTTTGTTATAATGTTTGGTGTCGTCCCGGTTGTCCTGTACTACTGCTTCATTCTTCTTCTTTATTTTCTCCATACCCGCAGCCAGTTCTTTTGCTTTTGTCTGCATGGCCGAAACGTCATAAGCTGGATCTTTCTTTTTGATATCATCGATCTTGCGGAACAGTCCCACCAGGTTATCCTTGTCGAGGGATGACCCGCCACTACTGACTGATTTTTCAAGTTTGGCAACCCCATCCCAGAATGCCTTCACTGTGATCTTTGCCGGCCCATCATAATCACCAGGTTGTGCTGTTCCTGGCTTTACCAGCAAAAGGGAAAAAAGCAATGCGGCTATAATTTTCATATCCTGATTATTTTATTCAAAACTACCCTGCCGTGAAATTATCCTTCAGTACGTTTCATCAATGAACAGGATTGGTTCATAAGTGACGGCCAGGGAAAAGCTAGCCTTGCCAAAACAGCAGCACCGGGTATGAATTGGCATTCATCGCCTGTGAAATGGAATGCATCAGTACTGAAACCATTTACCCGGAAAATCAGCCGCCACTACTTTTGAACATGATATGCTGATTCAAACAATACATAAGACCCTGTTTGTGCTGGAAGCAAGTCCCGATAATATTTCGGCCAGGTTGACCTATCAGCAAAATGATTTCAGAAAAGGCGAGATAGAAACAGGACAATCCTATGCACTGAATCCCGGTGGTACGGGCATCTGGCTCACCAGCAGGGCCGGCAAGACCATCGCCCGGATCAAAGTGGAGCCGGGTGCGCAGATCAGCATCAAGGTGGAATGCAGGAAGAAGAAATATTTTTTTAAAAAATCAACCGGCTGGAAACTGCGCTTTTCCCTGCAAAACAAAGAAGGTGAAGAACTGCTGACCTTGTTACCTGCAGTGAACTGGATAAAAGAATCGCATGATTACATCCTGCAGTTGAATGAAGAGTTTGAAGACGAGTGTGATTCATTTCTTATCTTACAGGCACTGCATTGTGCCAACCTGAGTATGAGTATGATGACCGGCGGAAAAGTCCCTGCCTTAATCAGCATATAGTATGCCTTACCAACCAACCAAAATAAAAATCACCCTGCTGGCGGTCTTGCTTGGCTGTGGCCTGTACACAAGGGCACAAAATAAATGCAGTTGTAAGGAAGCAGAACAATTAAGAGGGCCAATGGGATTCCATTTCAACTCAGGCCGGTTGGATTCTGCCGCCTTTTATGCCCGTAAACTGACAGGCTTCAGCAACCCGGTTTGCCGGATATTTTTCCACGACTGGATGGCCCAAATAGCATTGGCAGAAAAGAAATTTGAAGACGCAAGGAAACTGCTGCATACAGAAAAAGAACTCCTGCAGGAAAACAATTGCAACCAGGAATTATATGTCAGGCATTATAATACCTTATCGAAATTATACCTGGAACTGAACCAGACCGATAGCTTTGTAATGACCTGCCTCGATGGAATTGATGCATCAAAGAAAGTGAATGACTATTACGGGCTTAGCCGTGCCAATGCCGATGTGGCCTCTGCATTCTCCGGCATGGGACAAACAGAAAAAGCGATCGCCTATTACCGCGAAGCAATAAAAGCTGCACAACTGCAAAACAAGGTCCCTTCACTGGTTGCTTCCGTTTCCTCCAGGCTGGGCAATGAATACCTTGTACTATTCAGGAGCACAGGGAATAAACACTATGCAGACAGCGCCGTTCTCCTGGGAAAAGAAGCCGCCGCCATTGCCGAAAAAAATAAGGACCTGCTGGCTTATCTCGAAGCAAACGAGACACTGGCCACCCATGCCTTCCTTTCAGGAGACCACTCCTCCTCCCTGCAATACGCAGATATAATTATTAATACCAGCCCGAGAGGGGTGCACCTCTTCGACAGGTTAACCAATGCCGGTTTCTCCAAAAAAACACAAGCCCTGTACAAACTCGGTGACTATGCAGGTGCTGAACGAATGGCCGATTCTGCACTCCTGTATGCAGAGCACTTTAACCCTCAGATGATGGTAGCCGCCTATGAAAACCTCTACCTCGCTGCTAAAGCCACCAGGCACACCGACAGATCATTAAAGGCCTATGAAAAAATGGTAACGCTCCGCGACAGTCTTTTTTCCATAGAAAAGAATGCCTCTATCTCTGAACTGGAAAAAAAATATAACCAGGCCAAAAATGAGAACACCATCAAAGACCTCGCAAAGAAGAAACAATTATATCTTTTACTTGCGGTGGCTGGTATTCTCGCCGCAGTGGCTATCGGGTTCTTCCTGAGACAGCAATCGCTGAAACATAAAAAGAAAGTGCTGGAGACAGAACAACGGCTGAACAGGGCCCGGATGAACCCGCATTTCTTTTTCAATGCACTCACCGCCCTGCAAAAATTTGCCATTTATGTACCGGACGGACAGGCTTTGGCAAGTAATCTTGCCCGCTTCAGCAACATCATGCGGGAAACACTGGAAAGCACTTACAAAGAATATGTGACCGTAGAACAGGAAATGGAATTTCTTGACCAGTATCTCGAAGTACAGAAGGTCCGCTTCCCCAAAGCATTCACGTATAGCATTAACGCCGCAGCTGAGGTGGAAACAGACGAAGTGCTTATTCCTTCCATGATCATTCAGCCGTTTATCGAAAACAGTATTGAACATGGTTTTGCCGGCATCAGCTACCCCGGTAATATAGTGATCGATTTCAGCAAGGACAACAAAGAACTGCTAATCGAAATAAAAGACAATGGGAAAGGACTCAGTACCGATGATCAGGAAAACAGTGAGCATATCTCAAGGGCCAGCCAGATCATCAAAGACCGGATATACCTGCTGAATATAAAGCTGAAGAGTAAAGCCGGTTTCAGTATTGCCAATAATCCAATGAGTGAAGGAGTGATCGTAAAAATACACCTGCCGCTTATTTATAAAAATGTAAAAGACGCATAACAAACACATGAAAATACTCCTGGTTGACAATGAAGCCACGATAAGGCAAATACTCAAAGAAATGGTAACCGCCTGGAGCAATGGCATGCATATCATAGAAGAAGCAGATGGCGTGGCTACTGGCAGGGAAAAAATAAATTCCTTTAACCCCGACATCGTATTGCTCGATGTGGAAATGGACGATGGCACCGGTTTCGACCTGCTAAAGCAACTCGTAAGCCCTGCCTTCCAGTTAATATTCACCACGGCACATAACCAGTATGCCATCCAGGCCTTTCGCTTCAGTGCCATAGACTACCTGCTGAAACCCGTAGATCCCGCCGACCTTCACCAGGCATTAGATAAAGCCGTAGCCAATATCAGCCACGACACCTTACAAAAACAACTCGCCATTCTTTTACAACAATATGCAGGGAAGAATGATGCCGACAGGCAGATAGTACTCAAAGATGTGGACAAGACCTACTTTATCAGGATCAGTGATATTCTTTATTGCGAAGCTGAAGGTTCTTACACACGGTTTTACCTCAGCGGTGCAGAGCCCTTATTTGTTTCCCGCAACCTGCGTTCCTATGAAGAACTGCTCGCCCCTGCCGGTTTCATCCGCACACACCACTCCTGCCTCGTCAATCCCGCCAAAATAAAAATATACGACCGCAAAACAGACAGCGGCACACTCATACTCGAAGGCGGGCATACCATTCCCGTTTCGCAGCGAAAGAAAGATTTTGTGCTGCAACTGCTGGAGAACAGGAAGTGATCATCCATTTTATTGCCTCACAATCCATCAACAGTATTGTAAACCCTGTCGCTTAAGAACCCGCACACCCCGCCGGTGAAATGCACCAAAAAGGGTTTATTATAAGTATTCTATTTACAGAGAAATAAAATACTTTTTATGAAAACAAAACTCGTAACCACCATTCTTGTTTGCACACTCTCCGTCTTCTTCAGTTGTAAAAAAGACAAAACCGACCCTCCCCTAAACAACAACTCCGAATTGCTGGGGCCCGAAACATCCAAGGTCACTCACTTCAGCTTTAATGGTAGCCTGAATGACGGAAGTGGCAATGGCTTACATGCGGCCGACTCATTTAATATTACCTATACCGCTGACAGGTTTGGCCGGGCAAACCAGGCGGCTGTATTTGGCGGTGCATCCAATCCTTCATGGATACTTACCCCTTCATTAGGCGCTGTGATTACCGGCTTCCCTATGGCCATTTCATTCTGGTTTAAGCCGGTCAATGTCAGTGCAGGTCAAACGATCATTAAAGCCGATGGATTTGAAAGATCAGCATCCAGTGGTTTTATAGTAGCGTTTGGCTACAGGCCGGGGCAGATCGGATTCACAATAGGCGACAAAACAGTGGGCGGATCCACCGGCACCAATTATGTAGTTACTCCACAGAACGTTCTCACCAATAATACCTGGCAGCATGTGGTGGTCAACGTAAGAGGGGCCAATGATTATGATTTTTACATTAATGGAACAAAGATCAATGGCTGTACAGTTGGAGGATCTGCCACTTCAATGGTATTCTATCCTGCGCCTGTACGGGGCATCATCGGAAATAATGATGATTATCCTGCTTACTATGAAGGCGCATTAGACGATTACCGCATTTATACAAAAGTGTTGAGCCAGCAGGAAGTAAATACGCTTTACACTTATCATCCTTAAATCAGTTCCATTATTATATAAATTACCCGGCACGACTACCGGCCGGGTAATTTTTTTTTGGCATAGAACAAACATCAAATAGTAAACCTTACCTCACTTCAACTTATCACAGCCGATCTCTCTTTTACCTCCATAGCTGTTATACTTGAGGGTGCTGCTGTAATTGCCGCCACCGGTATAATCCTGCTTGAACGAAAACTCCTGGTAGTAGCATTTTCCATCCGGACCTTTAATGGTACATACCGCACCAAGCCAGCGATAAAGAATGGCACCGGTAAGTTCATTTTTAGCTACTACCCACGAAGAAGAAGTGATGATTGCTTTCAGGAATTTATCATTCCATCCCAGGTTATTGGCAGCAGCCACCATTTGCTGCTCCAGGGAAGCATTGCTCATCGCAGCTTTGGGCAACTGGCGGGAGGCCATCAGTTCATTATGCAGTTTACTCGCCAGTGATTTGATGTCGGCAGAACCGTTGCCCAGGTCCAGGGAGAATTCACTCTCAATATCATCGATTGTATTGGTAGGGAACATCAGCTCACAGGTTATCTTATGGCTGATATCACCGCTTCTTGCCAGTTCATCCATAAAATAAGAAAGTGTCCAGTTCTCCTCTGCCAGGTAAGGCGCATAGTTATCCTTCAGCCATTGCGCATCCGGCAATAAAGCAAACTGGAACCACGATTTGCCCTGCGCAGCCACCGGCAATTCGATATAAGAAAGATCACCACCCCATACAGCCGTACCACCATCCACCCGTATCCTCACCCGCAAGTTGGTATTATTGTTCATCGCATCTTTCACATTCACGCCCAGGTACACCGTACCATAGATATAATCACCGGTTTTAAATTCACTTTTCACTGTAGCCGCCATCTCCTTTTCTTTACCCACCACCAGGGGCTTATTGCTCCACACGATCTTGTTCAGGTTCTCTTTATGAAAATCACTGGTAAAGAATTTTGCCGCTTCCGCATCAGCGGCCCCCATCAGTTTATTGATCTCTTCCAGCTTCTGTTTAAACGGAGCATTATTCGGCGATACTAATAAGATCGCCATACATTCATAACGGGCGTCTTCCAGCAAATTCGTTTTCTCCTGCGGGTTCGCCGCATTCCGGCTTTTGGTCATCAGCTCCACCACATTCCATTTCATCCGGTCAGCCCTTATTACATACGCATCATAATCCGCCAGTGCCTTATCAATAGAAACAGGATAGCTGTTAGGCCCTTGCTCACCCGCTTCTTTTCGCTTCTGCTGAAACTCTTCGAAATTGATCTCCTTCACACGGTCGTAATATACTTTACCCGTCACCCCGGGCTGAATATCCCTGCCACCAGAATAGATACCAATGATCTTGGTGTACAGGTCCTTAAAATAATTCTTCTCCGCATCTGCTTTTCCGGTAGCCGCTTTTTGGCTGGCCGCATC
>JAEUVL010000930.1 GCA_016786965.1 Chitinophagaceae bacterium | reverse complement strand
CCATCTGGTGAAGCAAAACAATAACTTTCAGCTATCTTCATCAGCCAAAATCTACTGTTGTGAACCAACGCTTTTACTCGCTGGATGTTTTTCGTGGAGCCACCGTATGCCTCATGATACTGGTGAATAACCCCGGCAGTTGGGGTCATATTTACGATCCGCTGGAACATGCCCCCTGGCATGGCCTTACTCCTACTGACCTGGTATTTCCTTTTTTCCTGTTTGCCGTTGGTAATGCCATGGCTTTTGTGATGCCCAAAATGGAAGCCGGCGGCAATAGTTTCTTTTGGAAAAAAGTAATAAAAAGGACCCTGATCATTTTTGGCATCGGCCTTTTTCTCAGCTGGTGGCCCTTTTTCAAATGGGATGGTGACCATTTAATATTCCGTCATTGGGCCGACCCCGCCAATCCAAAAGCAGGTGTAAGGATAATGGGAGTGTTGCAACGCATCGCCCTCTGCTATTTCTTTGCCTCTGTTATAGCCTATTACCTGAAACCTAAAAAAGCATTCCTGGTTGGTGCTATTTTACTATTGCTGTACTGGATGATATGCGTAGTGGCTAATCCATCTGATCCATACAGTCTTGGGGGGTGGTTTGGTACCGAATACGATGTTAAGATTCTCGGGCTCCGGCATATTTATCAGCAGGAAATCCTCAATGGGCAAAAGGTGCCCTTCGATCCGGAAGGATTGCTGAGCACCGTAGCAGCGGTGGTGCAGGTCATATTCGGCTACCTGGTCGGGGATTACATTCAAAAGAAAGGGAAGAACCCGGAAATGGTAAATGGATTGTTCGTGGCTGGTGTGGCACTGCTGGCAGCCGGTTTTTGCTGGGATACTGTTTTCCCGATCAATAAAAAGATATGGACCAGTTCTTACACAGTATATACAACAGGCCTGGCAATGATCACTATTGCTACGATGATCTACCTGATAGAGTTTAAAAATATCAAAGGAGGGCTGTCCAGGTTCTTTGATGTGTTTGGTAAAAACGCATTGTTCGTTTTTGCACTGAGTGCTTTCCTTCCAAAAGGTTTAGCCCTGGTAAAATTAGGCGATGGTGTAACCCCCTGGAACTGGCTCTACAAAAAGGTTCTCGTTCATATTCCCGGTCCGCCGGAAAATGGCTCTTTAGTCTATGCACTCTGCGTCATTACTTTTATGTGGGCTATTTGCTGGTGGATGGATAAGAAGAAGATATATGTAAAAGTTTGACCGGCCTTAACAAGATTTTAGCGCTTTCATTTACTGTACCGCTGTGAAAATAATTCTCAGCCTGCATCAGATTCATGTTACAAAAAATAAAACATGAAACTAATAACCTTTATCAGCGCAGGTGCCTTTATCTTCTTCTCTGCTTTTGCACTAAAGAAACAAGCCTCTTCTTCTCTGTATGAAACGAAATGGACCTTGAAGAGTATTCATAAAGACGGAACGATAGAAGAAGTTAAAACAAACGCTTTTATTCACTTTCATCCTGAAAAGAAAAGTGCCGGTGGCAATGGTAGTTGCAACAGCTTTGGCAGCAGCTTTACACTTACCGGCAACCAGATCAGTTTCAAAAATATATTCTCCACTAAAATGTATTGCGAAGAAGTGCAGAAAACAGAAGATGCGTTTTTCAAACAACTGGAGAAAGTGAACAGGTTTGAGATAAAAGGCAAAACGCTGCTTTTATATCAGGGTGATATTCTGCTGCTGGAGTTTGGTTCGGAGTAAGGAATAGACCCCGTTCCTTCCAAATACCCAGGAATATCTGTTTCAATATCCTAACCCATATAGCGATGAAGATCAGGTGCTGTAATTTCTTTAAATGGATAATTTTAAAAAAACGGATCACACCCTGATGGATAATACTAAAAATATTCTTCCTCAGAGATAAAATAGTTATTCATTATATATACTTTAATAATTTCAAAACAACCTTCCCTGTCCGCCCGGTACCTGGAATTTACTGGTATCCAAACTCCACTCCTCCGCATTCATGTTATACAGTTTGCCATACTTCTTATACTGCTGCGCTACCATATCCGCAATAGCACCTTCACCCCGCATACGTACCCCCCAGCGGGTATCATTTACCTTTCCATCATGACTTTGCTCTATCAGGTGCCATACTTTATCCGCACGGTCAGGAAAA
>JAEUVL010000917.1 GCA_016786965.1 Chitinophagaceae bacterium | reverse complement strand
GAGACACAAAGCTTTTTTTTACCAATTCCTTTGTGTCTCCGTGCCATCGTGGCAAAAAAACTTATTCTTATGATGAAAATGAATGCAGGTGCCTGGATCGGCATTGTCGGCGGCATCATCGGTTTGGCGGTGGGGATAGGCGCTGTGGTAGCGACGGCCGGTTCTACGGGTATCTATATTGGGCTGGGAATGCTGCTGGTGTTTGGAGGTATGTTCTATTTGTTTTACCGGTTGTTTTTCAAAGCCATGATCAATGCCAACCGCCTGAATAAGGTGGGCCTGCCCGGCAGGGCCCGGATACTGGAAGTAAGGGATACAGGTGTTACTATCAACAATAGCCCGCAGGTAAAATTAATACTGGAAGTAAAAAATAGTTTTGGTCAAAAATATACCACGCAATGCCGGGTGCTGGTACCCCGCATCAATCCCGGTGCTTATATGCCGGGCATGGAAATACCGGTGAAGATCGATCCCAAGAATGAGATGAATGTGGCGATAGACTTCAGCGGAGGTAATGCGGCGGCTGGCATTACATCATTTGGCCAGCCAAATCCAGAATTACTAAAGACAGAACTGGAGCAAATGCAGAAGGACAATGAGGCCATTCTTCAATCCGGACGTTCTGCGAGGGCCATCATTAAAAAAATAACGATGCTCGGGGCAAATGTGAACGGAAATAATCCTTATGTGGAATTGGACCTGGAAGTGCTGCCTGACCACTTACCTTCTTTCAGCGGTAAGGCCCGGGGTGTGATAGCGGAAGCCTCTCTTCCCAAATACCAGCCGGGCTGCACCATTTATGTGAAGTATGATCTGTATGATAACAGCAAAGTGGTGGTGGAGCATTCTTAAGTAATTTATAGTTTATATAAGCCGATCTTGACGGCATACAGTGCCAGTGCCACTCTTGTTTTTAATCCTAATTTCTCAAACAGGGAGTCGCGATAGCTTTCTACGGTGCGGGGGCTGCAAAACATTTTCTCCCCTATTTCTTTATATGTAAGTTCTGTACAGCTGTATTGCAAGAATTCTTTTTCCCTTGCAGTGAGTGATATGTCAATTCCATTATCCGGGGCTTCTGTCTTTGCGATGGAAAAAAATACCCGGCTGGTGGCCCAATCAGGATAATACATTCCCTTCTTCACCAGGGTGAGCAATGCCTTTTCGAGTTCAGCCGGATGCACATTCTTATGCAGGTAACCACTGGCACCAGCTTTTATCATTTTTATGAGTGAAGTATCATCATCCTGTACAGAAAGGGCCATTATCAATATACCCGGATGGTGAAGTTTCAGCCATGCGGCTGTTTCAAACCCATCCATACCGGGCATCGAGATATCCAGCAATACGATATCGGGCAATTGCTTGTGCGAGGCGAATCGTTCCTGCAACGCATGACCATTCTCCACTTCGTACAGCACTTCAAAACCGGCAAACTCATCTACGATAGAGCTAATGGCTTTCGCTATCAGCAAATGATCGTCTGCTATGACAACTTTGTA
>JAEUVL010000915.1 GCA_016786965.1 Chitinophagaceae bacterium | reverse complement strand
GGTATTGTTGTTCGTATTCCAGGCATTGGTCCAGATGGTATCGTCGGTGGTGTTGTTGGTCAGGAAATGTGTTTTGACGTATGTTTTTGAATTGGCTGATAATGGATAACGGAGCAGGAGGGCTGTTACATCATTTATCAGTTGGTTGGGATCTGCGGGGTTGGCGGAATAATTGGCAAATGCCCGTACGTCGATCACGGAATCGTTTACTAATGCATCGGTAAAGTCGGCCCGCTTGGGCAGTGAGTTACTGTTTACCCATAGCTCATAGTGCATCGGCTCCTGGTAGTAAGAGGGCCATCCTGATACGTCGGGTGGCTGAAATAATTGCTGCTGCATTTCTGCTGCATTCTGATATATGGAGAAGAATAAGGGATAACCGGTGGTGTAATTGGTGTATGGCGGAAAGGATACATTAAATTCCCGCATGGTGCCTACTATCATGTCGAAGGGGTTTTTGATATAGCAGGCCTGGTTCAGCAGATCGTAGAAATGCTCACTCTTGAATAATACTTCTAGTGCGGGCTTTACTTCATAATTATTGCTGCGCAATACATCTGCCATGGGGATGATAACCTCTGTTTCCGTGGTATCATCAATTTCATAATACACAAACCATTTATAAAGTTTACGGCAAATGAACCGGGCGGCTTCTGTGGTGCCGAAGAGCATATCCATAAGTGCATCGAGCTCCTGGTCGGGATCGGTGCTGCCGCTGATGGTGGTATTGTTATAAAAAGCAGAGAAGGTTTTGCTGCCAGTATCATGGGCGCCTGCATCGAGGTAGGAGCTGAGGGGCAAACTGTTGATGCGCCAGCCTGTCAACACCCTGGCTGCTGCTATCACATCATTTTCGGTGTATAGTGAATCGTTGCCTTTGCCAATGGCAAATAGTTCCTGCAGCTCCCTGGCATAGTTTTCATCCGGGGCCTGTCTTGAATTAAGATATCCATTGAGGTGAACTAGCATAGCAGGGTCAATGGTGACTTCCCGTACGAGTGTTTTAAAATTGCCGAGCACATTGCTGCGGAGCAGGGCATGATGGCGGTAGAGGAACTGCACATTGTCGATCTCAGATTCCTGTACGGAGAAGTGATGATGCCAGAAGAGCACCATTTTTTCCTGGATGCTTCTGTCCTGGTTGATGATAAGCCCGGCCCACCATTTTTTTAAACTGTCTTTTCTGCGACTGTTTATCTGTCCTCT
>JAEUVL010000901.1 GCA_016786965.1 Chitinophagaceae bacterium | reverse complement strand
AGTAGAAACGAGACTGATCTTCATCCGGTTCCGCGGTTCTGTTAATATAAACTTAAGGGCAGTGCTGCCGGGAAAACTCTTCACGTTCTTTTCCACAAAACTCACCATTTCTTTACTGATCGCCTGCGGGTGCACTTCGATGGTTACCTGCTTCGTCATGTTCCGCTTCATCGTTTCCGCCAGTGTTACCCCCATTACTTTAAATTCAAATTCATCCTTATTGTACCGCGGCTTAAAATAACCATTGATAAGCACCGTGCTGCCCTGTTGCAGGATAGGGGTAAGCCGCATATAATCTTCGCTGAATAAAGGGAACTCTGTCTTGCCCGAATAATCTTCAATGATAAAATTACCATACTTGTTACCACTGCGGGCAATGCGGTGCTGCGCATCCGCCACCAATGCCACCAGGCGGAAAGGCCGCCCCGGGTTTGGCTGCATCTTAATAGCATCCTTGAACTCATTGAAATCAGCGATCGCCGTCACGCCATAATGCCGCATTTCAAAACGGTAATTATCCAGCGGGTGACCGCTCAGGAAGATGCCCGTCACTTCTTTTTCATGATCTAATTGTTTGATCAGCGGCCATGGTTCACAATCCGGTATCCGCGGCGGTGGTATCTCCATGCTGATAGGGAGGTCACCAAAGAGGGTATTAGTCGTCGTCGCATTTTGCGTGGCCATCACCTGTCCGTACTTGATCACCCTTTCCAGTCCATTGATCATTTCCCCTTCCGGCACATTAAAGTATTGCGCCCGGTGATATTCCGTAAAGCAATCAAAGCCGCCTGCATAGGCCAGGCTTTCCAGTGTCTTCTTATTAACAGTACGCTGATTGATGCGCTTGATAAAATCAAATATATTGGTGAACGAACCGCCTTTCTTTCTTTCCTCAATAATGCTCTCCACCGCCGCTTCACCCACACCTTTCAATCCACCCAGGCCAAAACGGATCTCGCCCTTATCATTCACCGCAAAGCCCTTTAGTGATTCGTTGATGTCAGGACCCAGTACTTTCAATCCCATCCGCTTACACTCCTCCATAAAGAAGGTGATCTTATCAATACTGCCGGCGTTGTTCAGTACGGCCGACATATATTCAGCAGGGTAGTGGGCCTTTAAATAAGCTGTTTGATAGGCCACATAAGCATAGCAGGTGGAGTGGGATTTATTAAAGGCATATTGTGCAAAGGCCTCCCAGTCCGTCCATATTTTTTCCAGCTTATCAGCCGGCAAGAGTTTTTGTGTAGCGCCTTCAATGAACTGTGCCTTCATTTTATCCAGCACCGCTTTTTGTTTTTTACCCATTGCCTTCCGCAGCACATCCGCATCACCTTTACTAAAGCCTGCCAGCTTTTGCGCCAGCAGCATCACCTGTTCCTGGTACACGGTAATACCGTAAGTTTCCTGCAGGTACTCTTCCATCTCCGGCAGGTCATACTGAATAGCCTCCCGGCCATGCTTACGGTCGATATAGTTAGGGATATAAGCAATAGGTCCCGGACGGTACAAGGCATTCATCGCAATAAGGTCACCGAATTTATCCGGCTTCAGGTCACGCAGGTACTTTTGCATACCCGCACTTTCAAACTGGAACGTACCAATGGTAGAGCCATGCTGGTAGAGTTCAAAGGTCTTCTTATCATCCAGCGGTATCTCATCAATATTAATATCCACGCCATGGTTTAGCTTGATCAGAGCCAGCGCATTCTT
>JAEUVL010000894.1 GCA_016786965.1 Chitinophagaceae bacterium | reverse complement strand
GCCAGCGTGGGTGGGCAAACGGGCGACAGGGTGGTGATGGGTTTGCTGAACGGGCAGGCCACCATTGGCGCCCATAACAACGCATTGAACGCCTGGTCAAAGTTGGTCATCAATCCGGTTGGTGGCGTTAATTTTGGAGGCCTTGCAGGTGCAGGCAATAGATTGCTGGCCATAGCACCCAATGGCGACCTGGGGGTGGCACCCATCAGCCCCAGCTTTATCCCCGGCATCAACAATACCGGCAACGTGGTCAATTCCATTATGCGGAGTGATGCAAACGGCGTATATATCAACACCCCTCCTAATCCACTGTTTATGTTATATGCAGAAGACAGGCAACTGATTGCAGATGGTGATGGACAGCATGTGATCTATGCTTTTAGAAACAGGGACGTTCAGAACGATGGTACCAACTATGGCTATCAAACTTCAAACAACGGCGTAGCCACCCTTAATTTTTGGGGAGATGTGTATAGTTTTGGAACGGCAGGGTTTAGCTATAACGATTTTACCAGGACAGGTGGCAGTTTAGGTGCCTATACCACTGGCGCCTACTGGGGCAGTTGTGGCTACAGAAGCAGTGCTTCGATAACCTATGGTGTGTATGCAACTTCAGCACTTGGCGTAGGTGCAGGGCGTTTCAGCAACACCCAACCAGCCAAGGGTATTGGCGGCGGCTTTAGCGGCGATTTAATGGGTGCCTGGTTCAGGGGCGATGTAATGGGAACCATCAGCCAGGGTAATTTATTTGCAACCTATAATGTAGGCAATGCTATTACCGATGGCAACAATATAGAACTGGTAACTACGGCCAATGGCGAAAAAATACCCACTTACAGCGTCAGCAGTGCCAGTGCCGCAAAAATATATACCGATGGTACCGGGCAATTAACCAACGGCAAAGCAAGGGTAAATTTTGATGCGGCATTTTTAGAAACTTTGGCTAAAGATGCACACCCAACCATTACCATTTCTCCGGTGGGCGGCTGGGCCAATATATATATAGCCAAAATAGATGCCACGGGTTTTGATGTGTTGGAAGCCAATAACGGCAGCACTACTATTGCCTTTAACTTTATAGCAGTAGGCAAGAAATCAGACCTGAATACATTACCTGTTTCAGAAGAAGTACTGAATAAAAATTTCGCTAAAAACCTGCCTGAGGTATTGTTTAACGAAGGTAATACCAGCGCCAACGGCAAACC
>JAEUVL010000885.1 GCA_016786965.1 Chitinophagaceae bacterium | reverse complement strand
CTGCTGCCCACTTCCTTTACCACGCCTTTCAGTCGTTCTTCAAACTCGCCTTTGTATTTGGCGCCGGCTATCAGCAGTCCCATGTCCAGCGCATAGATGATCTTGCTCTTCAGGTTCTCCGGCACATCCCCGTTCACTATCCGGTGGGCAATGCCTTCCGCAATGGCTGTCTTACCTACACCGGGTTCACCCACCAGTATCGGGTTATTTTTCGTTCTGCGGGATAATATGTGCAGTGTTCGTCTTATCTCTTCATCACGGCCTATCACCGGGTCAAGCTTGCCCTGCCTGGCCAGTTCATTCAGGTTCTTAGCGTACTTATTCAGCGCATTGAATTCCTGCGATTGTGTTTGCGAGGTTACGGTCTCTCCCTTGCGAAGGTCTTTGATGGCCGTCAGCAACCCTTTCTCTGTCAGCCCGGCATCTTTCAGCAGCTTAGCAGTGGAGTCATTGCCCTGCACGATGGCGAGCAATAAATGCTCCGGTGTTACAAATTCATCTTTGAATTGTTTCAGCGCCGCACCAGCTCTCAGTACCACACTGTTAGCCTCCCGGCTTATCTGCTGGGCCGGTTCACCGGAGGCCTTGGGCAGCTTACTGATCAATTCATCCAGTTTCGTGTCCACCAGGTTCACGGTCACATTGTTTTTTTTCAGCAGGTAATCTACGGGAGAGTCCTGCTGTTCGAGCAACGCCTTGAGTATATGTTCCGTCTCGATGTTCGGGCTTTGAGCGTTAAAAGCTATTTGCTGCGCCTGTTGAAAGGCTTCAGCAGCTTTTATGGTGAAATTTCCTAAGTTCATATTTCTAATTAATAATGAAGAATTAAAAATTAATAGTTGATCAAAGTCCTGAAAAACTTTACTGTTCCAGAACGTTTTTTATCTTTTATCCTTTAACTTTTATCTCAATTTATGCTCCAAGCCCTCAAATCAGCAACTATGTCATATAAAGTTAGTTCTATCTGCCTCAACGTCATATGTTCTTTAGCTTTCCTGCTATTATTACAGCCGGCCCGTGCCCAGTACAACTGGACAGAACTGGATGCCGAACTGGAAGCCAAACAAAAGCTGCTGGGCAACAACCTGGTGGCTATGATCTGGAAAGGAGATTCCATGGTATATAAAAAAGAAATGGGCGGCTTCAATTCAAAAACCCAGGCCCCCATTGCCAGTTGCAGTAAGTGGCTTACCGCAGCGCTGGTGATGCAGTTTGTGGATGAAGGCAAACTGTCGCTGGATGATAAAGTAGTGAAGTATATACCAGAGTTTGAGAAATATTTTAAGAACTATATCACCATCCGCCAGTGCCTCAGCCACATGACGGGCATTGCTGATGATGATAAATTCATGAAGCGCATCCTGCAACGGAGAAAATTCGCTACCCTTGAAGAAGAAGTGAATGATATCGCCTCCCGTGATATCCGGGCCAATGCCGGCACCGACTTCTGGTATGGCGGCGTGGGACTGAACATTGCGGGCCGGGTGCTGGAAGTGATCAGTAAAAAGAAATTTGACATCCTTATCCGCACTAAGCTCTTTGTCCCACTCGGCATGACGAAGACCACTTTTGCAGAACTGAATGGCGGCCCGGTCAATCCTTCCGGCGGCGCTAAATCCACTGCCGATGATTATATGAAGTTTCTGGTAATGCTGCTGCGTAAAGGCAAACACAATGGCGTGCAGCTACTGAGCGAGAATGCAGTGAACGAAATGATGAAAGTGCAGAACAAACCCGAACAGGTAAAATATGCACCCAAATCGGCAGAGGGTTTCACCTATGCCTCCGGCAGTTGGGT
>JAEUVL010000829.1 GCA_016786965.1 Chitinophagaceae bacterium | reverse complement strand
CCTCACCCCAGATCAATACTCGTATTATCCCCGATATTCAGCGAGCGGGTCTCACCACGCAGGTTCGTATCGCTGCCGATCACCGAATCATCAAGCACTATATCAAATAGGTTAGAGAAAGAACCGATGATAGAACTTTTTACAATAGAATAATCGATCGTGGTATTTTCCCCAATAGATACATTAGGGCCAATGATGGAATTTTTGATAACACAACCCGCCCCAATACTCACCGGGGGAATGATCACCGTATTATCAAATTGCCCGGCATCTGTTTTTGGGGCAAATTTTTTCAGCAGCAGCGCATTCGATTCCAGGATGGTTTCCTTACGGCCACAGTCAAACCAGTTCTCCACCTTAAATGCCTGGAACTTTGCACCTGCCTGTATCATACACTCCAGCGCATCCGTCAGGCTGTATTCACCGTGGCTGCGCAGGCCCTGGCGGATATTATTCTCCAGGCATTGAAACAGTTGCTCACTCTCCTTTATCTTATACACACCCACCAGCGCCATATTCGATTTTGGTATCTGCGGCTTCTCCACCACATGCCCGATAAATCCATCGTCTTCAATTTCCGCCACCCCAAAATCCCGCGGGTCATCCACCTTGCGTACACCTATCATGGAGTAAGGGCTGTTGATCACTTCCTGTATATCATATTCGCAGATCGTATCGCCCAGTACCACAAACACTTCATCCTGGTTCACAATGTTTCGGGTAAGCCTCACGGCATGTCCCACACCCTGCCGGTCCACCTGGTGCACATAGTGCGCCTGCAGATCGGGGTACTTGGTCTTTACATAATCCTGTATCTTATCGCCGAGATAGCCCACGATAAAAACGAACTCGTTAATGCCGACACTTTTTAATTGGTCAATAATGATACTGAGAACCGTTTTGCCCGCCAGCGGAATAAGCGCCTTAGGCTGGGTATAACTATGGGGGCGCAACTTAGTGCCTGCACCCGCTACTGGTATGATAGCTTTCATGAATTAAGCCACAGTGGTTTTGTCCGGAGAAACCCCTCCGTAGGTTACTAATCAAAAGCCAACGAAAGTAAGACTTTTGAAATAAACAAAAATTGCCGCTTAAAAACCAAACTCTTACCCTGCTAACTTACTTTTGCCG
>JAEUVL010000810.1 GCA_016786965.1 Chitinophagaceae bacterium | reverse complement strand
GAGTTCTTTTCGAGATCGATCACCCCCAACTGGTAGTAATACAGATCTTCTGCTTTTTGACCTTCTTTTTCCGCTGCTCCATCATCCGACCATTCATAGGCAGGGCTTTCATCCGTAGCTAAGCTGTATCGTAAGGTTGTGGAATAGTTGGAGACCTGGGCAGCGTTGAAACTTAAATTATTATCATACCTGCCATCCAGCAGGCTTTCTGATAAGTAATCAATACAAACAGGGTCCAGTGTTTTGCCATAAAACATTTCAGGGCTGCCGATGATGATATCCACCGGCATATGCAGGTACTCGGTGTTGCCATTGGCGATGGTGGCTTTCAGTTCCAACTTTGCTTCTTTATCATTAATAGTAGTAAACAAATAGGAAGGGAACCATTGCACGCCTTTCTCCAGGCTGATAGTGGAAGCCCATATCTTATCCACCGGCTTTATGATATTTACTTTGGCGACGCCAATGATACTATCCACTTTGATGGTGCTGTTGGGATTACCAGCAGACTCAAACCAATCGAAACTGGTGGCACTTGTAATGATCGTTTTGCCCGTAGCAGAAGCCACTTTCATCATCATCTTAGCTGCATCATATTCCAGCAGCTTGCCGCTAAGTTTTCTCAGGTCCGGGTTTTCTGCATTACCATACAATGTTATGTTTTGCCCTATATTGGCTTGTAAGTAATCAGCCAGGTATATGGCATTGTGCGTGACTTTAAAGGTATCTGTCTTTACCACTACAGAGTGCAGCGAAGATTCTTTACCCACCACCACCCAGTAGGTACCCGTAAGCACTTTGTCCGGTGCTTTGATATAAAAACTCTTTTCTGTTACATTGACCACCGCTTCTCTTTTTACAAAACAGGTCCCATTCTTAAATATACCGAGGCGGGCGGGCGGCAGTTCCTGCACTTGTTTTTGTGCAACAGATACTGCCAGAATAAAAGAGGAGATGGTGAGCAGGAATATCTTTTTCATAGCTGTGTTTTAATGTGGTCCAGTAAAGGTAGAGAAATGCTGATTTCGGAATAGGGAAAATCCGGTACGGCAAATGTTTAATTTTCAATACATTAAACGGTATGATAGATGTATGAGGGTTTTTTATCGTAATTCTTATACTGGAATTTACTATACCTAAAAAGTGGTTTTGCTATTTTATTCTATGCACCGGCGTATTATGTTTGTACTGGTTAACGGAAGAAGCCATACCAATAATGGCCGTCTGATATCTCTGAGAAACACCTTCGATTTTTGATTCAACCCTGTGTGAAATGTATTAACTCCTCCGGCACTTGTGCCAGTTTACCTGTTGATATATTCCCGGGAATACGCTAAGAAGATACGTTTCGTTGCTGAAAGGCTACTGAAACTTAAAATAGCTCTATAGGTTTTATTATCCAATATCCAAGTAATGAAGAACCAGATCTGGTATCTATGTTAAAAACCAATATCCAATCCGAATGAAAGCCAGATTCGATGAAAACCATTCTCGGAACCTAAAATTTTAAACATGTAATGAATGGTACTCTTTAGTAAAGCTGCCCTTGTGGCAGCTTTACTTATATTAAGAGGTGATCTTACCAGGCGCCACGGGGAAGCAGCCATTTACTGCTCTATACTTGTTCACTCCCGGCAATCTCGCAAAAAATATCCACGAGTTCTGTTGGCTTACTGAAGAATGGCGAATGGCTGGTATCCATGCTGTACACTTTTCTGACGGTTGTTTCGGTGTACATCTTTTGTTGTATGAATGGTGTAACGGCCCTGTCTTGTAAACATTCTATATAGTATCTCGGTACCCGGCCATAGTTTTCATCTGTCAGTTGAAGAGGTGTGATGCCTGATTCAACTGGTTCGTGGCTTAATAATACATTGGCCAGTTGTGTGATGTGTTCTTCACAATCATGATACAGCCCTTCTTTATAGATCTCTTTTTGCAGTGTATGTGCGTTTAGTTCCGGGTAGCGGGTCACATAAGGTTTTAATATTCCTCCTGTGTCCTGTGCGGAATATTCTGCCTG
>JAEUVL010000798.1 GCA_016786965.1 Chitinophagaceae bacterium | reverse complement strand
CGATCTGCCTAACCGGGATGAATTTATTTATAAAAGAAAATATAAGGAGTTCAATGCCGGCGACCTGAAGAAAGATAAAGTAGACGAAGAAAAAGAACGGATGGAAAAACTCCGTGCAGCAGTAGGCGAGTTTGACCGCTTTCAGCAACTAATGCGGAAAAAGAACCGGTACGACTTTGATGATATGATCAATTGGGTGATCAAAGCATTTGATGAGAACAAGAACCTGCTGGCCAACTACCAGGAAAGATACCAGTACATACTGGTGGATGAATACCAGGATACCAGTGGCACACAAAATCGGCTGGTGGAATTGCTCATCAGCTATTGGGAGGTGCCCAATGTGTTTGTAGTGGGGGATGATGACCAGAGCATTTACCGCTTCCAGGGGGCCAATGTGGAAAACATGATGGACTTTGCCGGCAATTATAAAGACGACCTGCTGACGGTAGTGCTTACCAATAACTACCGCTCCACCCAACCGATACTGGATGTTTCCAAAACCCTTATCAGCAGAAATGAAGAACGCCTGGTAAAAAAGATCGACGGACTAAGTAAGGACCTGCTTTCTTCCAACAAACTTATTAACCAGTTAACCAATAAACCGCACATAAAAGAATACGAAACCCAGCGGCAGGAAATGATCGGCATTACCAAAGAAATACAGGCATTGGTAGCGCAGGGCATTGCCCCCGGAAGGATCGGTATTATTTATAAAGAAAATAAATACGGTGAAGAACTGGCCCAGTACTTCAAGCTGCTGAATATCCCTGTTTACAGCAAACGGCATTTGAACGTACTGGAATTACCGCTGGCACAAAAGATCATCCTGGTGCTCCGCTACCTGGCATCAGAGCATGATATCTCTTACAGCGGCGATGAAATGCTATTCGAAATACTCCACTTTGATTGGTTTGGCATCCCATCAATAGAAATTGCAAAGCTGAGCATGGAAGTCGCCGATAAAAGATATGGCGACAGTAAAACGTCTATCCGGCAACTGCTGGTGGAGAAGGCTGCAGCACCTGCCAAAGACCTGTTCAGCATCTCCCTGCACGAAGGATTAAAAAAAGCATCAGCCGTCATTGAGCAATTAATAGCTGATGTGCCCAACGTTACCTTACAACACCTCTTTGAAAATATCATCCGGGAGGCAGGTGTGCTCACCCACATCATGCAAAGCAGCGACAAACACTGGCAGTTGCAAATACTGACCGGCCTCTTTGATTTTGTAAAAGAAGAAACTCACCGCAATCCCTTACTCTCTCTTCAGCAACTGGTAAACCTGCTGGACATGATGGAGAAAGAAAGTATCATTCTTCCCCTGGTACAAGTGAGCGGAAGTGACAAAGGTGTAAACCTGATGACGGCCCACGGTTCTAAAGGCCTCGAGTTTGAATATATATTGCTTGCAGGCTGCAACTCCTCTTTTTGGGAAAAGAAAAGAAAACCCGGCGGCGGATACAAACTGCCCGATACTATGTTCGCTTCAGCCCCTTCTGCCGGAGCAGGTACGGGTGAGATGGAAGAATTAAGAAGATTGTTTTATGTGGCGCTGACAAGGGCTGAGCAACACCTCACCATTTCCTATTGCAGGTTTAAGAACGATGGGAAGGAACTGGAACCCTCCATGTTCATAGCAGAGATACAGGACGAACACCAACTACCTGCCGAAAAAGTAATTATTGATACCGAAGTGCTGTCTGAATTTGCTGCCCTGAATTTTGGTGAAGCGCAGGCACCCGAGATAGAAAAAGTGGAGGAGGAATTTATAGGCCATATCCTGGACAAGTTTGTGATGAACGTAACGGCATTGAATAATTACCTGAAATGCCCGCTGGAGTTTTACTTTAAAAACCTAATCCGCATTCCTTCTCCAAAAAATGAAGCCACAGAATTTGGTTCTGCTGTCCATTATGCGTTGGAAAAATTATTTAGAAAAATGCAGGAGGAAAAGAAGGACAAATTCGCCCCAAAAGAAGATTTCATTGCCGATTTTGAATGGTATATGTTCCGCCACCGGGAGAGTTTTACTAAAGAACAGTTTGAACGCCGGATAGAGTACGGCCGTGAAGTACTCAGCAATTATTACGACAAATACATCGGCAGCCTCAATAAGATAGTGGCCATTGAACGTAATATCCGGAACGTAGTGGTAAAAGATGTGCCGCTGAAAGGCAAACTGGACAAATTAGAGTTTGATGGCAAATCGGTGAACGTAGTGGATTATAAAACCGGTGATCCCGACAAAGCCATTCCCCAAACAAAAGGCCCTTCGGAAAAAGACCCGCTGGGCGGCAA